>JAJFTY010000047.1 GCA_021372695.1 Deltaproteobacteria bacterium | reverse complement strand
GCGATGGCCGCGATCCCGATCATATTGAGGACATAGATCATGTAGGGGCTGGCCAATAGCGGCACGACCGTGAAGAGCAGGAGAAGACCGATCGCGGCCCAGAGGCGCCCGAAATCGGTCGAGAAGACCGTGAGCTCCTGTTCGTAGCGTTCGTGAAAATTCCCGCAGGGGTGCAGCTGGATTCTTCTCATCGTTTTAGACTCGCTCTATCTCCTTCAGTCCGAAGAGACCGTAAGGTTTCACCAGCAGAATCAATACCAGTACGATGTAGGGGACGACATCACGCAGCGAAGGCGAAAGATATCCGCCGGTAAACGTTTCCAAGAGCCCGATCACAATCCCCCCGATGATGGCGCCGCCGATACTGTCCAGGCCGCCGAGGATCACCACGGGGAAGACCTTCAATCCGATCGCGGAAAGGTTGTGAACGTTCACCCCGTTGATGATGCCGAGCACCATACCGCTCATCCCGGCGACAAGTGCGGCGATTGCCCACGACAGGGCAAAGACGCGCTTCACGTTCACCCCGAGGGAGAGGGCCGCCCGCTGATTGTCGGCGACGGATCGCATGTAGATTCCCTGCGCCGAGAATTTGAAGAAGAGGCCGAAAAGGATCAAAAACACCATCCCGATGATGAGGGTTGTCGTATAAACAGGAGGGATTTGGACCATTCCCCAACGGAACTCCAGGAGTTTCGGGAGGAAATCCGGATAGGTGTAGAGGTTTCCGCCCCAGAGAAGGAGGATGAGCCCCTTGAACATGGCCGCCAGCCCTACGGTCAACATGATGACGAAGATCAGCGGCTCGCCGATGAGAGGCCGGAGGAATATTCTTTCGATCAGCAGCCCGAACACAAAGCAGCCCGCAAGCGCGAGAAGAAAGGCCAGCGGAATCGGAAGCCTCGCCCATGTCACGAGCGCCAAAAAGAAATACGCGCCGATCGCGAGCAGCTCACCATGGGCGAAGTTGAGGACGCTCGACGACTTGAAGATCATCACGAATCCCATGGCCGACAGCCCGTAAAGAAAACCGATTGAGAGGCCGCCGACCAACAGTTGCATGAAAAAATCCATCAGATCCCCCTTACAGAGCCTGAATCACGCGTACAAGCGTGTCGATCTCGCCGGTCTGTCCGTCCCGGTACCGGACCTTCCCTTTAACCCGAACCTCTTTTTCGTCGTTGTACATCGCCTCGATCAGGCGGAGATAGAGTCCGTAGACGAAACGTCTCCGAACCTTTCCCGTCCGTGTCAGTTCGTCGTCATCGGCATCCAGAAGCTTGTACAATAGGATGAACCGGTGGATCTTCATGACCTCCGGAAGCGCCTCATTGACCTTCCGGATCTCGGAACGGATCAGTTCTTCGACCGCGCTCTGCTGGGAAAGGTCGAGATAGGTCGTATAGGGGATCATCCTCCCCTCCGCCCAGTTTCCGGTGTTGCCGAAATCGATGTTGACCATGGCTGTCAGATAGGGCCGTCCCTCGCCGAAAATGACCGCCTCCTTGATAAATGGGCTGAATTTCAGTCGAGTTTCGATAAAATCAGGGGAAAAGGCCTCGCCGCTCTTGTTCCGGATGATCTCCTCCTTGCGCCCGATGATCAGCAGGTGACCATCGCGGTCCAGATATCCCGCGTCGCCTGTCCTGAGCCATCCGTCGCTGAATGCGGCCTCGGTTGCCTGATAATCCTGATCATATCCCTGAAAAACGGAGCGGCTGTAGACGAGAACCTCCTGATCCGGCGCAATCCGGATTTCAACGCCGGGAAGGGGCTTCCCCACCGTTTCCGCCTTGACCTCATCGTCGGGCTGGATCTGGAAGATGCCGCCCGCTTCGGTCAGTCCGTAACACTGCTTCAGATTCAGACCGATCGCGCGAAAGAAAGTGATCACATCCGGACTGATGGGATGACCTCCCGTGTAGGCGCTCCGGAAGTTCGCACATCCGATACGATCGAGGAGAGGTCTGTAGATGACCAATGCCGCAAGGCGATGCAGAGCCTTGAGATACCACGGCACCGCCTCTTTCCGGACCTGGAGCGAGATCACCGAACGGCCGACCTTTTCGGCCGCCGCGAAGCATTGCCGTTTGATCCATCCCGCATCCGCCATGCGGACCCTGATCCGTGAAGCCAGGTCCTCCCAGAATCGGGAGGCGGTGATGATCCTTGCCGGGCCGATTTCCCGGAAATCCTCCTGCACCGTCTCGGGCATTTCCGGAAAATTCATCGTCATTCCGCCTACCAGCGCCACGCCCAGCCCCCACATCTGATCGACGATCCATGCCGGAGGCGACATGGAAATCCAATTCTCCCCCGGCTGAATCTTGATCGCCCGGACCCAACTCTCCCCCATCTCCGTGAAGTTCCTGTGAGCAATCCTGGCCAGTTTCGGCAGCCCCGTCGTCCCGGAGGTCTGGATCATTAGAGCGGTATCCTCCGGTCTTCCCCGCCCCGATTCTTCCGCGAACAGACCGGGGTGTTCACGATCCAGCATTTCCCCCTTGACGAGCAGATCCCGGAAGGAGACGAGCCACGGATCATCCCGATAGGAATCCATGCCCGTCGGATCGATGTAGATCACGTGCCGCACGTGGCCGATCCTGTCGTGTACGGCGATCATCTTATCGACCTGCTCCTGATCCTGTGCGAAGACGAAGGCGGCGCGAATGCGCTGGACGGATGTGGATAACTCGTCTGCAATGGCCGATGTGAAGAGATTCAAGGTGATGCCGCCGACGGCCTGTATCCCCAGTTCGGAGAAGAGCCATTCAGGCTGGTTGCCGGTGATGAGGCCGACTGTCTCTCCGCGTCGGAATCCGAGGGCGATCATCCCCAGCGCGACGTGTCTCGCATAGTTCAGATAATCCTCCCAGGTGTAGGTCTTCCAGATGCCGTAGGCCTTCTCTCGAATCGCCGCCTGGCGGACGCCGAAACGAGCGGCCTGTGCCATCAGCAACTGAGGAAGCGTTCCCTTGAAGGAGGGTATGATCTGCTCATCACGTTCCAACGAAAAGTCCTTCCTTTTCAAACCGTATCATCGTCTCCGAGGTAGGCTTTGACCACCTCCGGGTGGTGGATGATCTCTTCCGGCGTACCTTCCGTCAGTTTTTCGCCAAAATTCAGAACGGCGATCCGCTCGGCAATGCTCATAATGATCGACATATCGTGCTCCACGAGGATCATCGTCTGTCTCCACTCCCGGTTCATCTGGAAAAGGAAACGAACCATGTCTTCTTTCTCTTCCAGATTCATCCCCGCGAAAGGTTCGTCCAAAACCAGCAAGGCCGGCTCAAGGGCCAGAGCGCGCCCAAGTTCCACGCGCTTCATCATTCCATAGGGAAGCGCGCCGACCGGTTTGTTGCGAACCGACTGGATTTCCAGGAAATCAATGATCTCTTCCAGAATGCGCCGGTGGCGGACCTCTTCCCGGCGGACAGATGGAAGAAAAAGAGAGGCCGGACCGAGGCCGTAACGGCAGTGCACGTGGCGGGCGAGAGACAGGTTGGACAGGACCGTCATTCCCGGAAAAAGCTCAATATTCTGGAAAGTGCGCCCAATACCGACCCTGACAAGCTTGTGCGGCGGCAAACGCGTGATGTCCGAACCGTTGAACAGGATCTTCCCCCGCTGCGGACGGTAGAATCCGGTGATGCAATTGAGAAGGCTGGTCTTTCCAGCGCCGTTGGGGCCGATGATCGCAAACAGTTCGCCGGTCCGGACGGTGAGTTGGATATCGCCCAACGCCATGACGCCCCCAAAACGGAGGGAGACCCCCTGGACCTCCAGATCGGCCCTTTTGGGGCCCTTACCTTTATCGTAAATAGACGGTTGCCCGCGAAAAGCCTTCATCGCCTGTTTCCGTAACCTTTGGTCGCCGGATCCCCGTACACTGGGACGTAAATCCTACTTCTGAAGTTTGATCTTCTCCTTGCCCGGCATGTAGAAGTTCGTCAGTGGTGTATAGGACCCATCCTCCTTCACCTGCACGATTCGCCCACGGAAGGAAGCGCCATGATCCGTTGCGGTGTAGGTCACCGCGGGGATGAGTCCGCCAAAATCCTCCTGACGGAACGATTCCATGGCCCGGTTGATCGTCTCGCGGTTGATCTCTTTTGATTTCTCGGCGGCACGGGTCATGGCCCTCTCCATGATCATGCCCACGGCAACGCCTTCCCAGTAAGAGGCGTCAAATTTTTCGACGGTTTTATAGCGTTTCCAGAGATCCTGCATGACCTTCATTCCGGGAACATTGTCCGCAGGGAGGCCTCCGGGAAATTGGATGCGGAGGCGATTGCGGGTCAGTCCCTGCCCCATCCGGAAGAAGTCGGGATCGGTCGAGGTCCATGTTCCGAAAAATGGCGGATCATAACCGATCCGGTCCGCGCTGCGAAAGGCGGTGATGATTGTGGCCGGAAGCATCTGGATGAAGAGATACTCTGCCCCGCTTTTTTGCAGGCGGAGCAGTTCCGTCGTCAAATCGACCGTCTGGGGAGGAAATTCCTCAACGGCCACGATATTGATGTTCTGTTTGGCGGCGTATTCACGGCTCGGTTTGTGGATGGAGCGGCCGTAGGCATTGTTGTAGGTCAGCAATCCCACTTTCGGCGGTTCCTTGCCTTTGTGAATCGCGAGGATATAGTCGAGAACGGCTTCGCAGTCCAGCCGGTAACTCCCGAAGGGAAGATACATGTATTCGATCGGTGGTTCCAGAATCTCCCAACTCGTTGAATAATTGATCGTCGGAATCTGGTATTTCTGGATGATCGGCTTAGCGGCCAGTCCTTCACCGGCCCCCCAGGTGGCGATCATGTCGGCCAGGTCCTGTACAGCGAACTTCCGGACAGCCGCCACCGCTTCCGGAACTTTGTAAGCCGTATCCACCAGAATCATATCAATTTTATTGCCGGCTACGCCACCCCTGACCTCATTCACATACCGGAAGTAGTCCTGTTGACCCTTGGCGTGAAATTGGCCCCAGGTCGATGCCGGACCGGTCAAATTGATGGCTGCGCCGACCTTGATGTTCTTGGCCAATCCAGCTCCGGGCCACAGCAAAACGAGAGTCAACCCGATGAACGTGGCAATCTTCAGTGCGCTTCGCATAGCTCCCTCCTTGGAAATAAACAAAAAAGCCGTGAAAAGAATTCCACGGCTTTCACCAAAAACAAAAAACCGTGGGCGACGATCAGGTCTGTCCACGGCGCATGACCCATTGCCTGGGTTATAGACGCGGCGGGCAGACCCCGATAAAGAAGCTAAAAAAGCCGCCCCGGCTAAAGTCTCTCAGTTCAAAAATAAATGCCATCACTCAGTTCCTTTGCACCGCCCTATAAACCAGGAGCGCATCGATGTCAAGAGGAAATTTGGCCAATCAGGGGCATCTCTCCAATTTTTCGTACCGGTAATGAAACGAATCGTAGCTGATTTTCAGAAGTTCTGCCGCCTTGGTTTTGGAGCCCCCCGCCCGTTTCAAGGCCTGCTCGATCAGTCTTTTTTCAAATTTTGCAACCTCCTCATTGAGATTCAAGCCCTCGTCGGTGATTTCGGGAATGGGGGTCCCGCGGTCGGAATCGATCTCCTTGGAGAGAACAAGATTCTCCGGGAGGATGATATTCGAGGTTTCCAGGGCGATACTCCTCTCGATGATGTTTTCCAGCTCACGGATATTCCCCGGAAATGGATATTCCATCAGCAGTTCGAGGGCATAAGCGGAAATCGTCTTAATCTCCTTTCCGAATTCACGCGAATACTTCTCGATGAAGTGTTTGGTGAGAACCGGAATATCCTCCTTCCGTTCCCGCAGAGGCGGGAGATGGAGCGGGATAACGTTGAGTCTATAGAAGAGGTCTTCCCGGAACGTGCCTGTCTTGACATTGTTCGTGAGGTTCTGATGTGTCGCGGAAATGATGCGGACATCGACCCTGATATCTTCGGAGCCGCCGATGCGGCGAAATGTCTTTTCCTGGACAACGCGGAGGAGCTTGACCTGCAGCAGGGGTGGAAGTTCGGCAATCTCATCCAGAAAAATGGTTCCGCCGTGGGCGATCTCGAAGAGACCTGCCTTATCCGAATACGCACCGGTAAAGGATCCCTTGATATATCCGAAAAGTTCACTTTCAAGAAGGTTCTCGGGGATGCCTCCGCAATTGATCACCACGAAAGGTGAATTCTGACGCGAGCTGTTCTCATGGATGGCCTGCGCGACCAGTTCTTTGCCCGTTCCGCTCTCTCCGAGGATCAGGACATTGGCAGGCGTATTGGCAACTTTTTTGATGGTGGCGTAGACCTTCACCATTTCACGGCTGTTCCCGACCATCTTCCCGAACCCCAGTGCCTCCCCCACCTCTTTCAGGAAGAGGGCATCGTCTCTCTTGACCCCTTTGGCGGCCAGAGCATTACGGACAATTCGTTTAAGATCTTCGATCGCGAAATCCTTCTCGATGTAGTCATAGGCTCCTTCCTTCATGGCCGTGACCGCCGTTTCTCCCGATGCGTAAGCCGTAATCAGGATCACCATCGTTTCCGGACAAATCTGCTTTATTTCCTTTAGAAATCCAATGCCATCGATTTTCGGCATCTTGAGATCGGTGATGATCAGGTCGAATTTTTCCTTGCGACAACGCGCGAGAGCTTTCTCCGCATTGCCATCCGTGCTCACGCGATACCCTTCGCGGGCAAGCATAATTTCCAGAAACTCCCTCATTCCCTGATCGTCATCTACCACAAGGATCTTGGCCATCATTCTTCTCCAATCCATCAGGAAACGGCACTGTTTCCGGAGTCATCCTTCACCGATCTCGTGGCAGGGGAACCATAGGGTACAGACCGTTCCCCTGCCCACTTCGCTATGAATGACAATTCTCCCGCGATAACCTTCCATGATTCGACTGACCACAGCCAGCCCGAGCCCTGTTCCGGTATCCCGTGTCGTATAGAACGGTTCGAAAATCTTTGTCAGGCGGCCAACATCAATTCCCATGCCCGTATCGTGAATCCGTATTTCCACCCCATCCCGTTCCCCGTGCCATCGACCGTGCGCTTCCACCGCCAATCTGCCCCCATCGGGCATGGCCTGCAGAGCATTCAGAATCACGTTCCAGAGAACCTGCCTTGCTTCCGCCCGGTTTGCGCAGATCGGTAATATACCATCATCCACCTGAAGATCGGTTTGGACAGGTTCATGCCAGTCGGGCACGAAATGAAGGGAATCAAGGATATCCATTATCAACTCCCGGAGATCGATCTCCTCCCGGCTTCCCGGAGTCGGTCGTGCCAACATCAGAAAATCTCGAAGAAAACTTTCCAGTTGATCTTTCCCCCGCAGGATGATTTGCATCAGCTTCCGCTGGGTTTCGGTATGAGAAAGATCCTGGTTGAGCATCTGAATCGAACCACTCATGGATGCAAGCGGGTTTCGGATCTCATGGGCAAGGCCAGCGGCCATTTCGCCGATAAAGGCGAGCCGCTGGCTTTTTTCGAGCGACTCCCTCATTTCGTTGATTTCGGTCAGATCCTGAAAAACGACGATGCTTCCGATGATCAGACCCTGGGCGTCGCGGAGAGGCGAAAGTGAGCCGCCCAGACTCAGGTCCCTGCCTTCACCGGTATGGAAGGTCGCTTCAAATCGCGTTCTTGCCGTCTGACGAGGCCTGACGGTGTATTCTTCCTGCGGCAGCGGAGGGAAATTTGGAAAGACGTCGGAAATGGGCAGATTTTCGACCTTTCTGAATGAAAGTCCGGTAATTTCAGCGGCGGCGCGGTTGAGTGACTTAATCCTTCCTTCCAGGTTGACCGTCAGAATACCGGTGTCGACCGATTCGATGATGCTTCGATGCAGAAGATCAAGTTGTTCGAAGGCGCTCTGTTTCTCGGCAAGAAGAGTGCGTGCTTTCTTTTCCTGCTCTACGACGAAACTGGAAACGAAAGCGATGAAATAAAAGGAGACGATATGAGTGATCATCCTCATGAAGAAATACGCAGCATCAGGAAGATGAGTCTCGATTGGGATTGAAGAGATGGGATAGATTACCCCGTAATATTCCAGGTCGGCGAATAGCCCGTAAAAGAGACTGGCCACCGATGCGATAATCAAACCGCCCCTGCGTCCCAGAAAGAGTACGGAATAGATGATCACCAGAGGATAAAAAGTCGAATAGATGCTCTGGATGCCTCCTGTCGCATAGACCATTCCGGTCACCAAAACGACATCACAGAGACTCTGAATATAGATATTCCACTCAAGATTTCGGACCTGCTTCAGCAGGAAGAGATAGCCGATGGAGAGGATATAGGTGACAAGAATTGTGTTGAAGAGGATGGAAACCGATATCGTGGAAAGGGTTTCCATCCCCTTGACCTCGACGAAGGTGGCGATTCCGAGGAGGAACGTGACGATCGCGACCCGCGACAGCATCAACCAGCGCAGTCGGGGTGTCATGCCTTCAGAAGGTGTCCCATTATCAGCCATAAGAAATAGCGACCAGTGGGGTTGGGAAACAAAACGAGAAGCGAACTCAGCGACAAGCTACTTTCAGTCTTCAAAAAAGTCAACCTCGATTGATGGAATTGATCCAATCGGTCGCTTTCCGCCCTTTTTCAATCGACTGATGCAGCGGAGAAAACAAGAACGGTTCTGTGGGGATTTTCAGAGCGGAGGCCTGTTTCGATCGCGAGTCGATCCATGGTCGCGGAGATATTCATTGACAGAGTGTGGGATTGTTTCTATGATCCAGCTACTTCTACTCCATCATCATCACCTCCTCCACGCATGATTCAAGAAGACCGACATTACAAACAGGCGGTCCCACGATGTCCAGACCGTTTCTATTTCTGGTTACAGCGATCGCGACGGGAATTACCTGTGGAAGTCATTGCCGGATTCCCGATCT
>JAJFTY010000105.1 GCA_021372695.1 Deltaproteobacteria bacterium | reverse complement strand
GACCGGGCGGCCGCACTGGAGGTGCACAGCCGCCACCCGCTGGCGCGGGCGATCGTCCGCCGGGCCGAACGGATCGGCCGCGCCGTGGCGCCGGCGGAGCATTACCGCGAATTCAGGGGAAGAGGGGCGGAAGGGACGATCGGCGGCCGTCTCTTCTGGATCGGCTCGCACCGGATGCTCCACGAAAAAGCAGTGGAAAGCGTCGATTTGCACACCGACATCGATCTCCTGGAGGGGGCGGGCCATTCGGCGGTCGTCGTCGGGAACGATGATCACATCTGCGGCTACATCGGCATCGCCGACGGCATCCGCGAAAACGCCGCCTCCATCGTCGCCGATCTGAAACGGGCCGGCGTGGAGAAGGTCGTCATCCTCACCGGCGACAACCTTGGCACGGCGCGGGCGATCAGCGGGAAGATTGGGGCGGACGAGTTCCGCGCGGAACTGCTTCCGGAAGAGAAGCTCAAGGCCGTCGAGGAGATGAAAGTCCGCTACGGCTCCGTGGCCATGGTGGGCGACGGGATCAACGACGCCCCTGCCTTGGCCGCCGCCACCCTGGGCATCGCCATGGGCGCCGCGGGAACCGACGCGGCGATGGAAACGGCGGATATTGCGCTGATGTCCGACGATCTCTCCCGGCTTCCCTGGCTGATCCGCCACGGACGCCGGGCGCTCGGAATCATCCGGCAGAACATCGCTTTTGCGCTGGGCGTCAAGCTGCTCTTCATGGGGCTGGCGCTGGCAAACCTTGCCACGCTCTGGATGGCGATCGCCGCGGACATGGGGGCCTCGCTTCTGGTGATCGGGAACGCCCTGCGGCTGCTCCGGGGAAGAACAGGGCCCGGCGGCCGGGAATGAATTACGCCAGCAAACAAACAAAAAAACGTCATGCCGGACCAGATCGGTCATCCATTTAAATTTATTCTGGATTCCGGCTTTCGCCGGAATGACGACTTTGTCATATATCATTGCCGGAGCAAAGAACATGCGTGACCTGATGCGTCGCAACCTCTATCCCGCGTTGCAGGCACTGGCGGCTGCCTTTCTGTTCGGGGCAAGCGCCCCTGTCGCCAAATTGCTCCTAAGGGGCATCGAGCCGACCCTGCTGGCGGGTTTGCTCTACCTGGGAAGCGGCGTCGGCCTGCTGCTCTTCCGGATGATTCGAAGAGGGGCCGGCGGCGCCGGAGATTCGGAAGCGAAGCTCAGCTGCGCCGACATTCCCTGGCTTGCCGCGGCGATCCTCTGCGGCGGCGTCGCAGCGCCCGTCATTCTTCTGTTCAGCCTGAAGAATACGCCCGCCGCGACGGCCTCCCTGCTGCTCAACTTCGAAGCTGCGGCCACCACGCTGATCGCCGCGGTCCTCTTCAAGGAGTCGATCAGCCGCCGCGCCTGGACGGCCATCCTCTGTATCACATTGGCCGGCATCCTGCTCTCGACCGATCTCGGCGGCGCCTGGGGCTTCTCCGGGAGCGCCCTGGGGATCCTGATCGCCTGCCTCTTCTGGGGGATGGACAACAACGTCACCCGGACCATCTCGGCCAAGGACCCCCTGACGATCGTCACGGTCAAGGGGTTCGGCGCCGGATTCGTCTCCCTGGGAGCGGCGTTCCTCCTCGGCAACCCGCTGCCCCATCCGGGCGCGGCGCTCGGGGCCACGCTGCTCGGGTGCATGAGCTACGGGTTGAGCATCATCCTGTTCATCCATGCGATGCGCGGCCTGGGGGCAGGACGGACCAGCGCCCTGTTCGGAACGGCACCGATCGCGGGAATCGTCCTCGCCTTGATCCTGTTTCGGGAGACGCCCGGCGCCGTTGTCTGGGCGGCTCTGCCCATTATGGTCCTCGGCGCGATTGCTCTGATCACCGAGCAGCACGACCACCTCCATCGCCACGACGCCGTCATCCATGAACATCGGCACACCCATGACGACGAGCATCATCAGGGCCATCATCCGGACCTCGATGACCCTTCGCTTTCGCACGCTCACCTGCATGCCCATGATGCCGTCGAGCACGCCCACCCGCACATGCCGGACATCCACCACCGCCACGGACACGAGGATTCCAGAGAGGGATCCTGAAGGTTTGCCGGAAGGCTCGATGCCGGGCGCTCGCAGTCGAGGCCTATGGATGATGCGGCGGTGTGATCGACGTCCCGTTCACGATGACTTCCGCTTCTCCCGCCAAGTGGCGAAAAGCCGGATCGCAATGCCGACCAGGATGATACCGAGCAGGAGCGCCAGCTCGTAATGCCGGATGTCCGCCAGCAGACTCTTGGCGGCCCGCCCCAGGAAATACCCCACCAGGGCGATCGCGACCGACCAGACGGCCGCGCCGATCAGGTTCAGCAGGATGAACCACCGGGCAGGGATCGACCGGTCCATCCCCAGAATCAGGGGCGTGATCATGCGCATGCCGTAGACGAACCGGAACCCCAGCATGATGCCGTTGCGATAGCGCCGCATCGCTTGGTGCACCTTATCGGCCCGGCTCTTCCACGAAGGGTGGCTGTCCAGCAGAGCCGTCCCCTTGAGCCTTCCCAGGAAGAAAAAGATTTGATCCCCCAGGAAGCTACCGAAGAAGGCCACGACCATGACCAGGGGCAGCTTCATCATTCCCATATGGGCGATGAGGCCTGCAAGGATCAGGACGGTCTCCCCTTCCAGGAAGGTCCCCACGAAGAGCGCCCCGTATCCGTAGGTCCGGATCAGAGACTCAAGATCGGGCATGAGCGCCCCCATAACTGAACATGATCTTCACCCCGGCAAATCCTCCCTTGAACAGTTCCTTCACTCCTTTGGGCCGAACGGCGCGCCGCCCGCCTCCGGCTTCGCGTAGAACGCCCTCTTGACCCACTCCGCGGAACCGATGTACAGAAGAACGATGAGCCCCATCAGCAGAAGAAAGGAGACCGGCAGCGGCTGGAATCCGAAGAGCCCGGCCAGCGGGGTCAGCGGGAGGAGCAGCGTCATGACCACCACCGCGAGCGTCGTCGTCAGCAGGGCCGCTGACGGCAGACTCTTGAAGAAGGGGCGGCGGCTGCGGACCAACAGCACGATCAGGGATGCGGAAATGACCGATTCCAGGAACCATCCGGTTCGGAACTCCTCGGGCGTCGCCTTCAGCAGCCAGATCAGCACACCGAACGTCAGGTAATCGAACACCGAGCTGAGCAGCCCGAAGGTCAGCATGAAGCGCCGGATGAAGGCGATGTCCCATCGCCGGGGACGCAGGATCATCTCGGCATCCACGCGGTCCGTGGCGATGGTCATTTCCGGCAGATCGGTCAGGAGGTTCGTGAGCAAAATCTGCTTGGGAAGCAGCGGCAGGAAGGAGAGGAACAGGGACGCCCCGGCCATGCTGAACATGTTGCCGAAATTGGCGCTGGTCGCCATGAAGACGTACTTGAGCGTATTGGCAAAGGTCATCCTTCCCTCTTCGACGCCCGCAGCAAGAACATCGAGATCCTTTTCCAGCAAGACGATGTCCGCCGCTTCCTTGGCCACGTCCGCCGCCTTGTCCACGGAAATCCCCACGTCGGCACTGTGCAGGGCCGAGGCGTCGTTGATACCGTCGCCCAGGTAGCCCACCACATGCCCCGCCTTCTTCAGGGCGAGAACGATCCGCTCCTTCTGGTTCGGCTCGATTTCGGCGAAGATATCGTTCTTCTCCGCCGCTCTCAACAGGGCCGGACCGCTCATCAGGTGAAGTTCCGGTCCGGCCAGGACAGCCGGATTCACCAGGCCGATCTTGCGGCTCAGGGAGGCCGCCACCAGACGGTTGTCGCCGGTGATGACCTTCAGCGAGACGCCCAGCCCCCGGAGGCGCTCGACGGCCGCCTCCAACCCCGCCTTCGGAGGGTCGAAGAAGACCAGCATCCCCAGGAACGTCATGCCGGCCTCATCCTTTTTGGAGATGGACCGCGAATCCCCCATCTCCCGGCAGGCGATGCCCAGGACCCGATAGCCCTCTCCGCTGAAGGATTCATACCGGCCACGGATCCCCGGCTCTGCCTCTTTCATCTCCCGGATCACGCCGCCGGCCTCTTCCGTCTCCGTACAGATCGAAAGTATCCCGGCCAGCGGCCCCTTGGTGATCATGACAGCTTGCCCTTTGACGGAAAAAAGGATGTTCAGGCGTTTTCTCAAAAAATCGTAGGGAATTTCATCAAGCTTTTCATACCCTGCCGTGTCCCACGGCCGGTAGGCCCGAATGGCCTCATCGATGGGATTGGCATACCCGGTTTCGAAGAAGGCGTTCAGATAGGCGTACAGCAGGATCTTTTCGTTCGGCTGCCCCGCCGCATCCACGGCCGAATGGATCCGGGCCAACCCCTCGGTCAGGGTGCCCGTCTTATCGGAACAGAGGACATCCATGCTGCCGAAGTTCTCGATCGCGGCAAGCCGCTTGACGATGACCTTGTGGTCCGCCATCCGCCGGGCGCCGTGGGCGAGGTTGATGCTGATGATCGCAGGCAGCAATTGGGGTGTCAGGCCGACAGCCAGCGCCAGCGAGAAGAGGAAGGCCTCCAGGACGGGCCGGGCGAAATAGACATTGATCGCGAAGATCGCAATGACCAGGGTCAGGGTCACTTCCAGCAGCAGATAGCCGAAGCGCCGGACGCCCCGTTCGAATTCGGTCTCCGCCGGCCGCAACCGGAGCCGTTCGGAAACGCCGCCGAATTCGGTCTCCTTTCCCGTCCGGCAGACCAGGACCTTCGCCATCCCGCTGATGACGTGGGTTCCCATGAAAACGGCGTTCGTCCGCCCCGAAAGGGGCGTATCGGCCGCAAGAACGCCGGCCGTCTTTTCGACCGGATAGGTTTCTCCGGTCAGCGAGGCCTCGTCCACGAACAGATCCCGGGACTCCAGGAGGAGCCCGTCGGCGGCCGCCGAAACGCCCGCCTTGAGGAGCAGAACATCTCCGGGAACGACCTCCTCCACGGGAATCCCGACTTCAGCGCTTTCCCGAAGCACGGCGGCCTGAACGGAGACCAGGGCGAGCAGGTGGTCGACCGCATCGGCGGCCCCCTTCTCCTGCCAGAAGCCGAGAAGACCGCTGATCAGAACGATGGCGAGGATGATCAGGGCATCCGCCACGTCGTGCAGGAAGAACGACAGCGCCGCGGCAAACAGGAGCGTCAGGATGATGGGCGATTTGAACTGCCCGAGGAGGAGAAACAGGGCGCTGTGCTTTTGGACCGTGCGGATGCGATTCTCACCGTACTCGCCCAGACGCCGCTTCGCCTCGGCCTGCGAGAGCCCCCGCTCCGAACTGTCGAGCGTTTTCAGGAGCTCCGCGGCGGAACGGTCCCAGAATGTCTGTAATGCAGATGGTTCCATCGCCCTACGGGTCCGTCGTCCTTCCGCTCTCCTCCCGGATGCGGATCTCTTCCGCGGTCCGGCCGGAGGAGGGCGGCCAAGTCATGATATCTGAACGGTTTCTCTTCTTGCAGGTCGGTCCACCACCTGGCGGACGTCGGGCAAACATCACCTTCCTTTGGGGTGTTTCTCAGAACAATGACATCGGCCAGCCTTTTTTTCGGCCGAAATTTTTTCCATGATCGTTGAGCGGCCGTTCTGCAGATAATCCTTTTCAATGTCGCTCCTCGTATATTCGAAGCAATAGCAGACCAGCTCGTCATACTGGAATTCATTGGAGGAGTGTCCCCGTGACGTCCTTATCGTAAATGGTTCCATCATCCCTATCCCTCCTTCCTTCTTCCGCCCCTTTCCAGGATGCCGATCTCGTCCGCCGTCAGGAGACCATCTCCGGGTTGTCGGTCGGGTGCCTTGTTTCTATGGCGACCGCGACCGGTCACGGAGGACCTCCCCGCATCGATGACGGATCGCCCTCTCTTTCGTGTTGATTTCGCCGACGTCCCGGTACCAGACGTCGCCAAGGAGATCAGCGACGATTCTCTTAGGCACTCCCCGGACTCGCGCTGATCGATCTTGTCAAACAGCCGTTCGAGCCCCTCCCGGAAGAGGTCGAACGCCTCGCGGGCGATGATTCGGTCGTAATCAGCGTGGCTGCCTATCCAGAACCACAGCAGGCCTTTCAGGTATCTCAACAGCCAGTGCCCGATAATGCATCCCTATGCGGACTGATCTCTATTGACCGGTTTTTTGAAGTGGAGGGATGGATAAAAGGGGTTATCTTTTCTGTCCCGCCTTATGTTCCTCAATGGCGCTTTGCGCTAACCTGTCCAGCTTGCCGGTCTCACTATCCACTTCTATTTGATCATCCCATTCGGATGCATCGAATTCGATGAACCAGGAGCGAAAAGCGGCCCGCTCACCGGGGCTGAGCTGTTTTACCGTCTGCTTCAGCATTTCGACTCGGGACATGGTCATTCTCCTTTATGGCGCAACTTCTTTTTCCCCAAGTTGGCTTTAGCCTTAGCATTTACAGCAAATAAAAGCAACCTGCCCGGCAATGACTTTCATCAAAGGACTTGCACAGACGTATCTTTTTAGATACGGTATAATCATGAGTGTGCCTATCTTATCTGTAAGGTTCTTCCGCACCGAAGCTGGTAATGAGCCGGTAAGAGATTTCCTGCGGGATTTGCCACCGGAAGATCGAAAGATTATCGGCATAGATATCAAAGAGGTCCAGTTTGGCTGGCCGCTGGGTATGCCGCTGGTGCGCAAGATGGAAAAGGACTAGTGGGAAGTTCGCAGCCATCTTGAAAGACGGATATTTCGAGTGCTGTTTACCGTGGTTGGCGGCCAAATGGTGTTGCTTCATGCTTTTATCAAGAAGTCGCAGGCTACGCCCCAGCCGGATTTGGAGATAGCAAGGACTCGTAAGAACCAGTTGTAGGAGGTGTGTGTGAGCAATCAGCATATTGGAAGCGATTTTGATGACTTCTTAAAGGAAGAGGGCGTCCGGGAAGAGGTAACCGCAGCTGCCATTAAGCGTGTTATTGCGTGGCAATTGGCAGAAGCCATGAAGAGGATGCATATCACAAAAACTGAAATGGCGGCTCGCATGCATACGAGCCGTGCTGTTGTAAATCGGTTGCTCGACGAAAATGATACCGGCATTACCTTGGCTACGCTGTCACGTGCGAGTTTGGCCGTAGGTATTCCGCTGAAAATCGAGCTTCAGTGATTCCTTCCGAGCGGAAGGTTGACGATTTTTTATTTCCGGTTCGAGGGTGCCGATGAGACTCCTGCTGGTCGAAGACGACGTCAAGATCGCCTCCTTCATCGTCAAGGGGCTGAAGGCGGCGGGCTATGCCGTGGACCACGCCGGGGACGGCGAGGAGGGGCTGCAGCTCGCCCTGACGGAACCCTACGATGCGGCCGTGATCGACCTCATGCTGCCAAAACGAAGCGGCTTGTCGCTGATCCGGGAGATGCGCGCCGAAAAGGTGAATACCCCGGTCCTGATCCTGAGCGCGAAAGGTTCGGTGGACGACCGGGTGAAGGGGCTCCAGACCGGGGGGGACGACTATCTCACGAAACCGTTCGCCTTCTCGGAGCTTCTGGCCCGCGTGCAGGCTCTGATCCGCAGGGCGGGCGGCATCTCCGATCCCACCCGGCTCTCGGTCGGGGAGCTCTCCGTCAATCTCCTCACCCGGGAGGTCGTGCGGGCCGGAAAGCGGATCGACCTCCAGCCCCGGGAGTTTTCGCTGCTCGAATACCTGATGCGCAATGCGGGGAGAATCGTCTCCAAGACGATGATCATGGAGCACGTCTGGGACTACCATTTCGATCCCCAGACCAATGTGGTCGAAGCCCGCATCAGCAGGCTGCGGGAAAAGATCGACCGGGATGCCGATCAGAAACTGATTCGCACCGTGCGGGGGGCGGGATATGTTCTTCAGGCAGCCGGGCCGCTTCCGGAATAGCCTCACCTTTCGTCTGACCCTCTGGTACGCTGGCATCTTCGCGGTCTCCTCCCTGGTCGCCTTCTTCCTGTTCTATACGCTCATCACCGCCGTCATCCAGGAGAGAACGGACCAGGAACTGCTGAACCAGGCAGGCCAGTTTTCGACGGTGCTCCGGGAAAACGGGGTCGGGGCGGTCGAGGAGTTCGCCCTCGTGCAGGCCCAGGCGGCCGGGGAGAAAAAGGTTTTCTTTCGCCTGCTCTACCCGACCGGCCAGGCCTTCTCATCGTCCAACATGGCCGTCTGGCAGGAGATCGCCATCCGCAAGGAGGCGGTCCGTCAACTGCTCGACAGCGGCCGACCGGTCATCGAAACGGCGGACCTGAAAAGCCGCCGGGATCAGGTGCGCATCCTTTACGCGCTGATCGGCCCCGGCGTCATCCTTCAGGTCGGCCAGTCGATGGAGAACTACATCCGCATCATCGACGCGTTCCGGGGGATTTTTCTCACCACGATGGCACTGCTGATCGGCCTGGCGTCGGGGGTGGGCTGGTTCATGGCCCGGCGGGCGGTTTCGGACGTCGAGGCGATCACCCGGACCGCACAGAGCATCTCCGGCGGGACCCTGGAAACACGGGTGCCGGTGAAGGGCCGGGGCGACGAGATCGACCAACTGGCCATGACCTTCAATCAGATGCTGGACCGCATCCAGTCGCTGGTCACCGAGATCCGGCAGATGGGAGACGACATCGCCCACGACCTGAAGAGCCCACTCGCCCGGATCCGGGGAATGGCGGAGGTCAGCCTGACCACGGGGGCATCGCTTGCCGAGTACGAGAGCATGGCCGCGAGCGCCATCGAAGAGTGCGACCGCCTGCTTTCGATCATCAACACCATGCTGATGATCTCGAAAACGGAGGCGGGCGTGGAGAAGCCTGCCCGGGAGAAGGTCGATCTGGCGGCTCTGGTCCGTGAAGCTTGCGAGCTTTTCGGGACCACGGCCGAGGACCGCGGCCTGACACTCAGCTGCAATGTTCCCGAACGGTGCGTGATCGCCGGCGACGCCCGGATGATCCAGCGCATGCTCTCGAATCTTCTGGACAATGCGATCAAGTACACCCCTGCCGGGGGAAGGGTGGACGTTTCGCTCGCCCAGACCGTGGCGGGCGCAACGCTCGCCGTCAGGGACACCGGTGCCGGCATTTCCGAAACGGACCTGCTCCGCATTTTCGAGCGCTTCTACCGGGGCGACCAAAGCCGCTCCGAGGCCGGAACCGGTCTCGGGCTCAGCCTGGCCCGGGCCATTGCCCGCGCCCACGGCGGCGATATCGCGGTCGAAAGCCGCCTTGGCGAGGGGAGCCTCTTCACCGCGACCCTGCCCGCTTCCGGATAAGGCTCATCTGGTTTAGAACGGGTCCTCGGCTGAGCGGCAGGCGGACGAAAACTTGTCTTCGGAGAACCGTCCGCTCAAGCCGCGTGTTCGTCCGCCGCAGGCGGCGGCACGCGGCGACAGACGCGGCCCCGTTGGCGCGGGCGCGAGGAATGAGCGTCCTGTGCACTAAGGGTTAGATCACTTTTGATATTTTTCACAATTCGATTTTTCTTTGTTTTTTATTATCGACTCTTCAAAACTCTTAAACCCTACCGCAATGATCTTAGCATCTGGCGATAACTCAAGCTGTTTCCTGTAATATTCAACACTTTTGTCAAAGTATTTACACGAAAGTTCCTCATTCGACGGACGATAAAGCTCCCCTAAGCAGAACGCGCTATTTGTAGCGCATTGATGGTAAATTCTATAATATTTATCGTCCTTGTCGGGTTTACCTGCATCGAAGAATCTTTCCAAGTATACAATTGACTTTTCAAAATAAGCAATTGCATTTGCATGATTGATATCATTATTTTTAGGGAAGGTATATTCTAAGCGACCATATATATTATAGGCCCAGCTCCAAGCATTCCTATGTTTTTTTCTTGTTCTAAGATCGGAATTGCTTCATTGAGTACGTCGTCCTTGAGCATAACGGCCACAATAAGGGTCTGGCGGATTTATGGCAACCTTGGACTCAAAAGAAATGATGACACGAAGGTATGTAACTCAGCCAGCCTGGCGTTGCGAGTGGCTCTAGCGGCTTGTTCGGTAATCATATTTTCAGCAAAAACGCTTTATTTTATTAAGTTTTAATATTTTATTTTCATGATTACCCATGATAACTGTTTTGAAACCTCATAAAGAGAATAGTGTAGAAATCCTGCAAATCCCCATTGGTTGCCGAAATAAGCTCGTCTTTCCAACTCCAATAGTGTCTGGTTTGTTTTTAAATCAACAAATTTAATTGATAAGTATAGTTGATAGTGGCTATAGTCAATAAATACATCACCAAATTTTATTAGCAAACCTTGTATTGGGTAATCCGCGAAATTCTTATTATTTGAAAATGTTAGTTTTTTGCCAATAAGATAGTATTCCTCGAGGTACTTCTGAAAGTTTAGATTTAGATATTCAATGTCATTTTTCCATTCATCTTCATTACTATAGCCGTGCATTCGCCAATCTTTTTCGATTAAATCAACCCAATCAACATGGATATTATCGTATTTGGAAAAATCGACATTGACAGGACTATACGCACTTTCTTTGAATAAACTTCTACAACTTAACAAAAAGAATGCAAAAATTGAAACTATAATCAATTGCTTTAAAATTTTCATTTTTCCCCTCACAGTTTTTTTATTTTGGCATGTTATACGGATCGGCATAAAACACCGCCCGGTGTACCGCTCCGCAATAAAAAAACCCCGCTCTTTTCTAAGAAACGGGGTATTTGTCAGCCAATTCATATTCCCTCCCGCATGTCGGACGCTTCCGAAGCTGCTCCATCGCGAAGCATTATTAACGCGTTTATACGACTTAGATATACGATCTCATTAAGAGTCTACCGATTGATCCGATCATTTTCAGCTTCTCTTTTCTCCTCAGATCCTTCCGATTCATATCGGCTTTTTCTGGTTCTACACCGCCTGGGGAATCGCCTCGTTCAGGGCATCCTTCGGGGAGTTCATCGCCTCGATCAACATGGCCCGGTCCGCCTCGGTGGAGGAAGAAAAATCGATGTCGTCGATCTTGCTCGCCCCGTTGCCGATCCCTTCGTCGAGGGCCTCCTCAGCTTGGTCCTTATCCGCGCCGGGGCGCCGGTTTCCTGTTCCTTGGCGTGGCCTCCCTGTCCCGGTACTGGCGTCACTTGGTCAGCACACTCCGTTCCTGCTTCTTCCAGGCGATCTCGACCGGGAAACAGGGACTTGTCTGCGGGGGCCGGTGAGGCGCCCGCGGCCTCTCAATGCTGCAATGTATCTGCGACGGCCCAACCCGGGCCGGGGATGAACGGCAAAAACGAGGATCGATGGAGCAGCCAAACAGCGGAAAAGTGGAAAGCGCGAGTGCCTGTGACGGCAGAAGATACACGCAAGGCTTGGGAAGATCAAGAAAAAAACTGGGGAGGTGGTCGAGACACAGAAGCGGCCACGCACCTCTCCAACATGACCAAACGGTCATCTTCCGATCATCCTCCGGTTAAGTTCGATCCTTATACTGGTTTCGAAAGAGGGCTCCTATCAGCCCATGATCGCAAACAGGAGGAAAGAATTATGAGACCGCGAAGAAATTTGAAGATCGTACTGGCTGCCCTGCTTCTGGCAGGCGCAGTCGCGGGATTCGGGTACGGGATGACCGCGACCGCTAAAAACACAGAGGCGCCAGCCGCCGCAACGGCAGCGGTTTCCGCCGGATCTCCCATGGTGCCGGGCAATTTCAGCGACCTGGCCGAACAGGTGAAGAACGGCGTGGTCAACATTCAGGTCAGCAAAAAGGTGAAGAACGCCGGATTCGAAAGATTCGGCGGGGGAAACCTTTTCGGGGAGGGCAGTCCCTTCGGGGATTTCTTCGGTCCTTTCGGAGGCCACGGTAACAACGCCCCCGACAGGAGACAGCAGGGGGTGGGCTCCGGGTTCGTCATGAGCAAGGAGGGGTATATCCTGACCAACAACCATGTGGTCGAGGACGCAGACCAGATCAAGGTGAAGCTGGCCGGCGGGAAAGAATTCGACGGGAAAATCGTGGGCCGGGATCCCAAGACCGATCTGGCCCTTGTCAAAATCACGGGGGATTCGGATCTTCAACCGCTCAAACTGGGAAATTCTGATGACCTCAAGGTCGGCAACTGGGTGGTGGCGGTCGGAAGTCCCTTCGGACTGGAGCAGACGGTGACCGCGGGAATCGTCAGCGCCAAGGGACGGGTGATCGGCTCCGGCCCCTATGATAACTTCATCCAGACGGACGCCTCCATCAATCCCGGCAACAGCGGCGGCCCCCTGATCAACCTGCAAGGGGAGGTCGTGGGCATCAACACCGCCATCATCGCCTCCGGCCAAGGGATCGGGTTTGCCATCCCGATCAACATGGCCAAGGAGGTTGCGCCCCAGCTCCAGAAGCGGGGACACGTCACCCGGGGATTGCTGGGTGTGAACATCCAGGATGTGACCCCGGAACTGGCCAAGTCGCTCGGGCTCAAGGAAAGCAAAGGCGCCCTGGTTTCCCAGGTGGTTCCGGACGGGCCGGCCGACAAGGCGGGGTTCGAGCAGGGGGATGTCATCGTGAACTTCGATGGCCATGCGGTAGGCGATTCGAAGGATCTTCCCCGGATCGTCGCCGCGACGCCGGTAGGAAAGAGCGTCACGGTGAAGCTGCTCCGGGACGGGAAGGAGATCGAACGCCAGGCAAAGGTCGGCGAAATGGAGGAGGAGAACACCGCGGCGGCGAAGAGCCCTGTCCATCCTTCCCTCGGGCTTACGCTTCAGAATCTCACGCCGCAGATCGCCCGGGAGCTCGGCCTGAAGAAAGGGACAGGGGTGGTCGTGACCGCGGTCGAGCCCGGGAGTCCGGCGGCGGAAGCCGGGATCCAGGCCGGGGATGTCATCCAGACAGTCAACAGAAAACCCGTCAGGGATGTGGACGAGTTCGCGAAGATCGCGGAGAAAGCCAAGGATGACGGGCTGCTGTTGCTGGTCCAGAGAGGTCAGAACACGCTGTTTGCCGCTGTGACACCCAGGTAAGAAGAGGCGCTTTGGCGCCGGGTTGACGGGAAGCCTTCCGTCAACCCGGCGCCTGGCGTCACAGTGAGGCCGGCAGCGATCGGTACAGGCCCATTGCGCTATCCATTTGAAATCAGCCAAGGCTTTCTTGAGATGACATGTAGCTTTTACTCCCCAAGTCCCATCCGTTTTATTATCATTGCCTCCGGTCTGATAGTTCACTAAAAATAGTACGTTAAAAACATATCGCATCTCCGCCGGGAGGTCCGCTCTCGCTGACGCTCTTATGGAGGCCTGTACATTGCGGCATTTTCTATACGCGTTTCTCATTGCTTTAACAAACAACTTCGACAATATCGGAGCCAGAATCGCTTATAGTATCAGGGGCATAAAAATAACCATCTCCATCAATCTCTGGATTTCCCTGATTACTTTTGTCATTTCTTTTCTTTCAGCTTTTGCCGGAACCATGATTTCAGGATCATTTGGGAAGATGTCTTCCATGATTGCCATGGTGCTTCTTACGGCCATGGGCTCCAAGATGATTCTGGAGCAGTATATGGGAGATAATTGTGGTGAAGTGCTCTTTCTGAAAAGATGGAAACGTATTTGTCACCTTTTGGGGACGCCGGTAGATGCGGAGAAAAATAAGCTGAGACATCTGGATTTTAAAGAGGCGACTCTCCTCGGCATTGCGCTGTCAATAAATAATGTTGGGGGAGGGTTGAGCGCTGGAATGATCGGCTTGAACTCATTTCTTATAGGGCTGTTATCCGCTGTATTGAGTTTCATTGCCCTTTCAGTGGGGAATCGGGCCGCCGAATTCTTTACCACACGGAAAATATCTAACAAGGCGGCAATCGCCGGGGGCATTTTACTGATCGGAATCGGGATAGAGCAGATTTTATTTTAGCACCTGTTCGCAGTAATGAACTTTCCCGCGTTTCGAATCCTCTGAACCTCCATCATAAATTTCATTTTCCTTCTCATGCCCAGCCCTCGGCCGTTAATGCATCATGCAGTTCATCAGGATGGTGGCGGCACCGGAATTCCAGGCGGCTGGACTCGGTGTGTGCTTTGCTGTATGGCAACCCGTCTGCCATGCGATTCCGTTCGTGCAACTCGTGCAGCAGCACAACCCCCCGTTCCTTCTCCTCAATCGCGTCATCGATCCAGACCTCGCCCGCAGGAACGAATTCATAAACATGGTCATGGCCGCCGGCCGTGAAGTCAATATCGAACGCGCTTCGCACCAGTCGGCCATTCACAATCCATACACTGACTCCGTTCTCCAGCTTCTTCCAAAGGTGCTCGTGCACGGTGCTCGCGTCAGGAAGCTCTTTCCCCTGATGCGTTACCTTCCGGACGTCCCCGACTCGTCGCCTTTCTCTGCGCTCAACCCGGTCGGCCTGCGTGATTGCATCGCCGTATGTTGCGCCTTTCGCCATGAGGTCATGCTCGACCAGCAGGTGATCGATGAAGAATGTGTGCTCATCGTGCTCGGCTTCCCTGTCAATCCAGAATTCCTTCTCAGGGATGTACGGATACCGGTAGTGTTGACCGAAATTCGTGAACTCCTCGTCGATGTGCCCGCGGACGTACGCGCCATCGACTATCCAAACCTGATAGTCGCCCCGCGTTTCGCCCTTTTGTAGATAAGGCGGTTTGAGCGGCTCTGCCATAGGGTTTTCTCCTGGACGTAATCCCGACTAAAGAACGGCGATGGTATGGATTGCGTTTGGATCAGGATGATCCATGCCTAACTCCTTTTGTGATCCGGAACAAGATACCGCGTGCCAAGTGATCTGTCCCACAGCGGCGTGGTGACACCGAAGTTGCTTTCGGGGTGGTAGTGGTGGATGAGATGGTTGGCCGCCCAACGTCGGGCCAGGGGTTGGCGAAAACGGGCGTGGTGAATGCTGAAGTGGCTCAACCCATAGGTTACATAGCCGAAGGCCATGGTGCCTGATAACAGAAATGCGTAACTCGCGGGCATCATCGAAACGAAAATTCCCGTCAGTCCCAGGATCACCAGGGCGGGCAGAAAGAAGGGAAGCGCGTCATAGCCCTGCGGATTCTGGTGGTGCAGGGCGTGGCCCCGCACGATGATCCGGATCGAGCCGTGGAACAGCCAGCGGTGAACAGCGTACTCGAAATAACTGAATAAGAACAGGCCAATCAGGATGGTCAGGAATACTTCGGCGGGATGGATATCATGGTGCCGCAGGCCTTCGAAGACCAGCACGGCACCTAACGGGATATCGAGGCCGAATTCAGCCCAGTAATTCAACGGACTCCGCGACATCCGCAGTATGGAGTCCGGCACAGCACTGATGATGTCTCTGATGGTTTGTCCCTGCATGGTTCCTCCAATGTGTTGCAAACAAGGCAACGGGTACCAGGATCGCCGGCCCGAGGAGTCCGGACATCCAGTATGTTCCGAGCTTCCTTTTCCCATCGGTCTTTCTCTCGCCGTTAACCGTGGCAAACAAGCACGCTCCTCGATTGACGTTCTCCGGCCGGGCCCATCCACCGGCAATCTATGCCGCGGCACTTGGAACGAGTCGTCTGATCATCGCGACCTTCAGGGCGTCGTTCACGACAAGGCATGAGACCATCGCATAGGCAAAAATTTCGAGCGTTTGCCACCAGAGCAGCGGCAGGAGGCCAGGAAGGCCAACGAGCGTCAGGACAGTGCCCACAAGCGCATCCGCCGTGAGGGCCGCCACGAGGGTCTTGCTCGGCCTGGTCCTCCAAAACCAATCTCGCTCTCTCGCAGACACGATAGAAAAGGCGGCCATGTAGAGCAGGGTGAGGAAGCTGAAGGTGTAAAGGGCATTGTCGTTTTCCGCCAGGCCGAAACGCGACCAGCCGACGTACAGAAGGAGAAGCGACTCCGCGACCATCGCGACGCCCAGCACCACGGACACGACAATGAAGCCCCCAATGTTCCAGGTCTCCGGCTTCCTGGACGGCCGCACCAGGTCGGTGGCAAGGGCGATCTTGGCGAAATCCGTCATGAAGACCAAGAGCAGCATCGCAAAAGCAGAGACGACGAACTTTCCGGTCACCACGAAAGCAATGGCCACGAAGGACGCCTTCAGAATCGTTCGGCTGATCTTGTTGATGATCCAGGTCAGGATACGCTGGTAGATCGTCCGACCCTGTTCGATGAGAGTCACGATGTTCGTCAGTCCCGGTTCGGTCAGGACGACGCTCGCGGCACCCTTGGCAACGTCGGTTGCTGTGCTGACGGCGATTCCC
>JAJFTY010000067.1 GCA_021372695.1 Deltaproteobacteria bacterium | reverse complement strand
AACGATTCCTGTCGATATTTCGAAAGGATGAGCCATGCAGACCCTTCGGTATCTCCTCATATTCATGCTGGGAACGGCCCTCGGGACCGTCTACTTCGCGGGGCTCTGGTACACCGTTCGAAGGCTCCCGAACAGAAGAGTGCCCCTGATGTCGCTCCTCTGGAGCTATCTGTTACGCGTATCCATGGCCATGGCGGGTTTCGGCCTCGCGATGCAGGGCGGATGGGATCAGTTGATTGCCGCATTGGCCGGATTCATTCTGATCCGGGAGATCCTCGTCCGTCGCCTTGGGCGGAGCATCTCATAAGATGGAGGCATTCATGGAAATCGTCGCCATCAGCCAGATCAGTCCGGACCAGGTCATCCTTTTCCGGTGGGGGTGGGTCGTCATCAACGCCACGCTGGTTTATACCTGGCTAGTCATGGGAATCCTGGTGATCGGATCCGTTCTGATCACGCGCCGCCTCTCTGCGGAAAGGACCGTCTCCCGCTGGCAGAACCTGCTGGAGATCATCCTGAGCAGTATCCTTTCGGAAATCCGGCAGATCGACCGGAGAGGGGCCGACAAGTATTTCCCCTTCATCGGAACGCTGTTTCTGTTCATCCTCTTTTCGAACATCCTCACCTTCATCCCCGGATACGTGGCCCCCACCTCGGCCCTGACCACGACGGCGGCGCTGGCCGTGCTGGTCTTCTTTGCGGTGCCCCTCTTCGGCATCACCAAACTGGGCGTGATCGAATACTTCAAGGAGTACTTCCGGCCGAACTTTTTCTTTTTCCCCTTTCACGTCATGGGCGAAGTTTCCCGGACCCTCGCCCTGGCGGTCCGTCTCTTCGGAAACCTGATGAGCCACGAGAAGGTGATCGCGATTCTCCTGGCGGTGACCCCCCTCTTCTTCCCGATCGTCATGCAGGCGCTGGGTCTGCTGATCGGACTGATCCAGGCTTACATCTTCGCCATCCTGGCGATGGTGTACATCGCTTCGGCTTCCCAGGCCCATGAGGAAGAGGAGCCCAAGGACAAGAGTACCCAAATCGAAGGAAAGGAAGGATGAACTTATGGACAGCGTGAGCGTGGTAGCGGCGGCGTCGATTGTTGCAGCGGGGATTTGCATGGGGATCGGTGCCATCGGCCCGGCTCTGGGGCAAGGGCGGGCCGTCCACAGCGCACTGAGCTCGATCGCCCAGCAGCCGGATGAAAGGAACACCCTGACCAGAACGCTTTTCGTGGGGCTGGCGATGATCGAGTCCATTGCCATTTACTGCTTCGTCATCTCGATGATCCTCGTGTTCGCCAACCCCTTCTGGACCTACGTCATCAAGAAAGCGGGAGGATAATCCATGCATCTCGACTGGTTCGTCTTTTTTGCCCAGATGGTCAATTTCCTGATCCTTTTCTGGCTCCTGAAAAAATTTCTGTACGGGAGGATCCTCGGCGCCATCGACACCCGTGAGGCCAAAATCGCATCGACCTTCTCCGAGGCGGAAAAGGCCCGGGAAGAGGCGCGCGAATCCGCCCTCTCCTACCGGAAGCGCCTGGACGAGTTGGCCGGCGCGTCCGATGAGATGATGAACAAGGCCCGGGCGGACGCCGAGGCATACCGCAAGGAGCTCATGGAAAAAGGCCGGGAGGAGGTCGACCTCCTTCAAAAGCGCTGGATCGAGACCCTCCATGCGGAAAGGGAGAACTTCTTCGCCGAACTCCGCAGGCTGACGGGCGCTCAGGTTTATGCCGTCACCCGGCAGGTTTTGAAAGAGCTGGCCGATATGGACCTGGAGGAGCGGATTGTGCAGGTCCTCGCGGAACGCATCGAAACCCTGGATGGGGCGGAGCGGGAGAAGATCAGGTCGCTCATGAGGGTCACCCGCAGGATCACGGTCCTGTCGGCTTTCGACATCCGCCCCGATGCACGCGGGAGGCTGGATCAGACCCTCGACCGGAACATCGGGCCGGGCATCGACGTGGACTACCAGAAATCCAACGACGTGATGTCCGGCTGCGAATTCCGGATCGACGGATACAAGATCGCCTGGAGCATGAAGGACTACCTCGATTCGCTGGAAGAGAAGTTCTGTCACCTCCTGTACGCAGAATCGCAGGGAGACGTCCGGCAGAAGGAGGGGTGAGGCATGGCCGATACGGAGAGAGAACAACTCATGAGCTTTTTCGACGATACCTTCAGGACGCTGGACGCCGCGCTTTCCGATCAGCATGCGGAGCTCCGGCAGCGGGAGGTCGGTGTCGTGAAGTATGTCGGGTACGGCATTGTCCGTGTCGGGGGCCTGCCCAACATCAAGGCCGAGGAGCTCGTCCTTTTCCCGAAGAATCTCCAGGGGCTGGTTTTCAATATCGACCCCGATGAGATCGGCGTCATCCTGCTCGGGCCCGGCGAAGGGCTCCAGGCGGGAACGGAGGTCCAGAGGACGGGCAGGGTTCTGGACACATCCGTGGGGTTCGATCTGATCGGCAAGATCGTGGACGCCATCGGACACCCTCTGGATGACTTGGGAGAGGGCTGCTCCGGGAAGAGGCTCCCCGTGGAACGGGAAGCGCCGGCGGTCATGGCGCGGGATCCCGTGACCGTTCCCCTCCAGACGGGGATCAAGGTGATCGACGCCCTGATTCCCATCGGCCGGGGGCAGCGGGAGCTGATCGTCGGCGACCGCCAGACCGGGAAAACGGCGATCGCGGTCGATGCCATCATCAATCAGGCGGACAAGGATGTGATCTGCATCTACTGCGCCATCGGGAAGAAGGCCTCCGACGTGGCCAAGGTCATCGCCGACCTCAAGGAGCATGGGGCTCTGAAATACACCATCGTCGTCGTCGCCACCGGGGAAGACCCCCCCGGAATGCAGTTCATCGCGCCCTATGCCGCGACGACCATGGGAGAATATTTCATGTCCGAGGGGCGTGACGTTCTGATCGTCTATGACGATCTGACCTACCACGCCCGCGCCTACCGGGAGCTTTCGCTGCTGCTGCGGAGGCCTCCCGGACGCGAAGCCTTTCCCGGGGACATCTTCTACATCCACTCACGGCTGCTGGAGCGTTCGACCCATCTGCGCAGGAAACACGGCGGCGGATCCATGACGGCGCTCCCCATCGTCGAGACGGAAGCCCAGGATATTTCATCCTACATCCCCACCAATCTCATCTCCATCACCGACGGACAGATCTACCTGTCGCCGCGGCTTTTTCAGAAGGGGATCCTGCCGGCGGTCGATGTGGGCAAATCGGTTTCCCGCGTCGGCGGAAAGGCACAGCTCCCGGCCTATCGCGCCGTGGCCGGTGACCTGCGCATCGCCTACTCCCAGTTCGAGGAGCTGGAGGCCTTCTCGCGATTCGGAACCCGCCTCGATGACGCCACGCGCCGGGTCCTGGAGAGGGGGTGGCGGGTCCGGGAGATTCTGAAGCAGCACCAGTACCAACCCCTTCGCGTTGCGGACCAGATCGCGGCGCTGCTGGCCATCGTGAGCGGCGTCGCCGACGGTATTGCCGTGGATAAGGTGGGCGAGGCGGAATCCACCTTGAGGAGCCTCCTGGTCCGGAACCATCCCGATCTCTGCGGCAGGATCGAATCGGGGGAGAAGCTCAGCGGCTCCGATCGGGAAAGCCTCACCCGCACAGCCCGGGAGTCCGTGGAGAGCCTGCACTGAGGGGAAAGACGATGCAGACGAGCGAATATCTCAAAGGAAAGATTCAGAGCGCGCAGGACCTGCTCGGTGTGGTCAAGACCATGAAGGCCCTGGCAGCCATCAGCATCCGCCAGTACCAGCGCGCCGTCGAGTCGCTTGCGGAGTACAACCGCACCGTGGAGATGGGTCTGCAGATCGTCCTGCGGCAGAGCCGCGAAGCGACGGCCACGCCGAAATCCCCGACGGCAAGGCTCGGGGCCATCGTGTTCGGCACCGACCAGGGGCTTTGCGGACAGCTCAACAGCATCATCGCGTCCCACGCCATGGAGGAAATGGAGAAAACCGGTGTCAGCCGGGAGAACCGGATCATCATCGCCGTCGGGATGAGAACGGCGGACCTCCTGGAAGATTCGGGGCAAAGGGTGGCCGAAATCCTGACGACCCCGGGATCAACGGCGGGGATCACGCATATGGTCCAGGATATCACCATTCTCCTGGAAGACTGGCGGTTCAAAAAGCAGATCCAGCAGATGCATCTGTACTACAGCGAATATCTCTCCGGCGCCTCCTACCGGCCGAAGGCGCTCCGCATCCTGCCCGTCGAGGAGGCGTGGCTCAAGAAGCTCCAGCAGAAAAAATGGGAATCCCGGACCCTGCCCATTTTCACCATGGAGTGGGAGAACCTCTTCCGCGCCCTGATCCGGGAGTATCTTTTCGTTTCGATCTATCGCGCCTTCGCAAATTCACTGGCCAGCGAAAATGCGAGCCGCCTCGCGGCCATGCAGAGCGCGGAAAAGAACATCGAAGAGCGTCTGGAGGAGCTGCACCTGCATTTCCACCGGCAGCGGCAGATGACGATCACGGAAGAGCTTCTCGACATCGTCGCAGGATTTGAGGCGCTCGGGGGCGCAGAAACCGTCCCCTGACACGTAAGGAAGAGGATTGACCTCTCCCGCAGAAACCCTGGGTTCACCTTGGAAAGAAAGGAGGTTCCGGCCATGTTAGACAAACGTGTGTGCTCCATCTGCGCCTGGCGTGAGAACTGCCAGAAGCGCTTCATGGTCTCCGTCGACACCCATTTCAACGTCCACTGCCCCGACTACACCCGGGACGTCCGGATCAGGGATTCGGAGATCGACGAGAAAGTCATGGAGTACCAGATCGAAAGATGGCAGCAGAAGGGCAAGAGCGACCAGGACCTCGTGGTCACCATATCGCGGCAGGCCGGCGCCGGGGGAAGCGAGATCGCCCGGCGTCTGGCCGAGGCGTTCAAGATGGACCTGATTGGGAGGCAGATCATCCAGCATGTGGCCAAGAGCGCCCGCATGAGCACCCGGGTCGTCGAATTCCTCGATGAAAAGGCCGTCTCCCGGATCGAGGCGATGATCAATTCCATGTTCGCCAGCCGCCACCTGTCGTCCGACGTTTACTTCCGCCACCTCACCCGCGTCATCGCCGCCATCGGCGAGCACGGCAATGCCGTGGTCGTCGGCCGGGGAGCCCATCTGATGCTGCCGAAGGAAAAGACCTTGCGGCTCCGGTTCATCGCCCCGCGCGAATGCCGGATCGAACATTTCATGAAGAGCCGCAGCATGACCCGGCCGGAAGCGCAGAAATACGTCGAACAGAGGGATGCCGATCGGGCGGGATTCATCGAGAAATATTTCAAGACCGCGGCCGACGACCCGGCTCATTTCGACCTGGTCGTCAACACGGAGATGGTGGGGATCGAGGGGGCCTTCCAGATCGTTTCCACGGCACTCTGGCAGCGGATCAACCCCTCTACGGCGACAAGGACGGCCGGGCGAAAGACGGCATGATCTCCGGAAACGCCCATGCCCCCCGTGGCACCGCGCAGGCATGAAAGCAGGCGATCACCCCGGCGGACCCCGGATCCGGGTCCGGGGCAGGCGCCGGGGTCCAGGATCCTACCTTCGTAGTAAACGGCGGGGGAGCACCCCCCGGAATCCCGTCCGGCGGGTGGACCGAACCATCCGGCGCCGATCGCAAGCTCATTCGTCGGTCCCGTTCGCCCCGTTTGCCCCATTGGCGCCGTTCGCCCCGTTCGCGGTGGCCGCCCCCTCGATCGTTCCGAGACGGGACTTCAGGGAGCACTGCTTCTCACCCCGCAGGGCGGCGTAGTAGACGGCGTTGCTCAGCACCTTCTTGACGTACTGCCTCGTCTCGGTAAAGGGGATCGTTTCGACGTAAATCGCCCCCTCGATCGCTCTGGCGTCGCGCCACCGGCGGGCGCGGCCCGGTCCGGCGTTGTAGGCGGCGCAGGCGAGCGTCGCGTTGCCGCCGAACCCATCGAGCATCTGACGCAGGTAGGAGGTTCCGAGCGCGGCGTTCGCCTCCGGCTTTCCCAGGCGCGAGGGGCTGTAGTTCTTCATGCCGATCTTCTTGGCGACCCGGCTCGCCGTCGACGGCATGAGCTGCATCAGCCCGGCGGCGCCGGCCGAAGATTTCGCATCGGCGATGAACCGGCTCTCCTGCCGGACCAGCGCCAGGACCAAGGGCTCATCGAGATTCCGGACGCGCGCATGCTTCTCGAGGATCTCGCCGTACGGCGCAGGATAGCGCAGGGAGAAATCGTGTTCGGAAAGGGTCCGGTCGGCCGTGTTGATGGCGCGGTCCCAGATCCGGTTTCGCCCGGCCAGTTCGGCGGCGGCCAGGAGCGACCGGTCGTCCATCGTCCGGACGGCCCAGAGCCATTCTGCCAGCCCCTCCGTCCGCAGGCCGAGACCGTAAAGTGCGAGCGCCCGCTGGATGCCACCCTCGGCAGCCACCCGTGTCAACTCCTCGAGCGTCGGCGGCGCCGCTTTCGGCGGAAGTTGGAGCGCCATTTCCAGGTCCTCCGCGGCAAGCAGTCCGTAGAAATGATGTTCACCCGCGATCTTCGCGAGCAGCGCCCGCCCCTCGTCCTTCATGCCGAGCGCAGAGAGTGCGCGCCCCAGCCAGTAGGTCCAGACGGGCTCGCCCTTCTCCACCGGCGACATCCGTTCGATCGCGGCCCTGACCTCCGCCCAATTTTCCTGGCGGAGCGCAATGCGCGCATACCAGGCAAGCTGCTCGTCGGGAAGGGAGATGGCCCTCGCCTTGCCGAACCACTCCAGGGCCTCGGGGAGATGGCGGCGGGCGCCTTGCGCAGCAAGCGTCGCCCACACGTACTGACGGTCCTCCTCCGGGAAGGATTCCTTGAGATTTCCATCCCAGCAGCGGAACGCCTGCTGCGGGTC
>JAJFTY010000036.1 GCA_021372695.1 Deltaproteobacteria bacterium | reverse complement strand
ACAGAGCCGTCGCCCTGTTGAACGCCAACAATACCTTCGGTCAGGTTGCCGGTCATCAGGCCATGAAACTCGCCATCGATAAGGCGCGAGAATACGGCACCGGCGTCGTGGCTGTGAAGAACTCCAATCATTTCGGGGTGGCGGCCTTTTACGCGGGGATGGCCCAGGAGGAAGACATGGTCGGTTGTGTCTTCACCCATTCGTCGCCGGCCATGGCGGTTTTCGGCACCAAAACCCCTCTGATCGGCACGAATCCCGTCGCCATCGCGATTCCCACGGAAAAACATCTCCCCATCGTCCTCGACATGTCGACCTCCGTCGTCGCCCGGGGAAAGATCAGATATGCCGCCTTGACCGGGCAGAGCATCCCCCTGGGATGGGCTCGGGATCCCGAGGGCAAGCCGACCGAAGACGCCAAACTCGCCCTCAAGGGCAGCCTGGAGCCCGTCGGCGGGGCTAAAGGTTCGGGACTCTCGCTGATCATTGATCTGCTCTGCGGCGTCCTGACGAATACCATTCTGACCGGAGGCGTCAAGACCGTGACCGATATGACCGGACCTGCCATGACCGGCCATTTCTTCTCGGCCCTGGACGTGTCGAAATTCATCGATATCAACCTCTTCAAGGCCAATGTGGACCAGGTCATCACGAACATCAAAGGCTTCCCTCCTGTGAATGAGGGGGGAAAGATCTTCATGCCCGGCGAGATAGAACTGCTTGCGGAACAGAAAAGACGTGCAGAAGGGGTTCCCCTCGATCAAGAGGTGGTGGATTTGTTGAACGCAGTGGCGGCCCGTTATGGTGCTTTCCCTCTTGCCTGAGGGAAAAAGCGTCTGAGGATTATATCCCGGACCGAAGCACGCATGGGGAGGGACCGGCCTTTTATTCACGGGTTCAATCATTCTAAGGAGACGAATTATGGATTTCAAACTATCGGAAGAGTTGGTGATGCTTCAGGACATGGTGCGGGCGTTTGCGGCGGGGAAGATCGCGCCGTATGCGGATGAATGGGACGCGAAGCACTACTTCCCTTACGAAGAGGCGGTCAAGCCGATGGCGGAACTGGGCCTGTTCGGGACGGTGATTCCGGAAGAGTACGGCGGGAACATGATGGGGTGGCTTGCGGCGATGATCATCACGGAGGAGATCGCGCGGGCCTCGAGTTCGCTGCGCGTCCAGGTCAACATGCAGGAGCTGGGGTGCGCCTTCACGATCCTCCGGTACGGATCGGACGAACTGAAGAAGAAGTACATCCCCAAACTGGTCAGTGCCGAGATGCTGGGGGCGTTCGCGATTACGGAGCCCCAGGCGGGATCGGACGTGATGGCGATTAAATCCACAGCCGAGGACAAGGGTGACCACTGGCTCCTCAACGGGACCAAGACCTGGATATCGAATGCGACCGTGGGCGGGATCAACATCTACTACGCCTACACGGACAAGAGCCAGGGAGCGCGGGGGCTTTCGGCCTTCGTGCTGGAGCTGGACGACAAGAACAACGGCATCACGGTGACGGACCTGGACAAGATGGGATCGCGCTCCTCGCCGACCGGTGAGATCATCCTTGAGAACACGAAGGTTCCCAAGGGGAACATTCTGGGAAAGCCGGGCGATGGAGCGAAGATCGTCTTCGGTTCGCTCGCCCAGTCCCGTTTGTCGGCGGCCGCGGGCGGCGTCGGCTTGGCCCAGGCCTGTCTGGACGCGGTGACGAAATATGCCATGGAGCGGGAGCAGTTCGGCCAGGCGATCTGCATGTTCCAGATGAACCAGGACCTGATCGCCCAGATGGTGACCGATATCGAAGCCGCGCGCATGATGGTCTACAAGGCGGCTTGGCAGAAGGACCAGGGGAATCTGAACAACAATCTGGAGGTCGCCCAGGCGAAATATATGGCCGGTGAGCTGGCTTACAAATGCTCGCAGTACGCCATGCGGATCCTCGGAGCCTACGGCTACTCAACGGAGTATCCCGTGGCACGCTACTTCCGGGATGCGCCGACCTATGCGATGGTGGAGGGGTCGGCGAACGTTTGCAAGTTCATCATCGCCCAGGATCAGTTGGGGATCCGCAAGGCGAATCGGTAGGCGGAAACGGGGCCGGAAAGCCAAACCCACGTTCTGGTGCGGTGATGGTTGTCTTTGCCGCCGCAACTTTAGCGGCGGCGAGACACGCAGAAAAGATCTCAAATCGCTTTCGGGAGCCATTTCCCCGCCATGCGGGCGGGAAGTGAAAAATAGAGGAGAGAAATGAAATCATGAAACCTTATTTTGCGAAGATGGATGATATCGGCAAGCCCCTGCGGCCTGCGCAGGTGGAGCGGATGAAAGCAAACGTGGCGCAGGCCGAGGCGATCATGAAGGAGATCGATGCGGAGGTCGAGCGGATCAAGGACTTCGGTATCCCGGCAGAGAAGGTCCACGAACGGGGCGAGATGACGGTCTGGGACCGGATCGAATACGTCGTCGATCCCGGGACATTCTGCCCGCTGCATACGATTTTCGACCCGGAGAGCGAGGAGTCGGGAAGCACGGGGGTGGTGGATGGCCTGGCGCGGATCGCAGGGAAGTGGTGTGTCCTGATCGGGTTCAACAACAAGTGGATCGCCGGGGCGTGGATCGCCGGCCAGGCGGAGAATAACCTGCGGGTGACGGATCTGGCGAAGATCATGAACCTGCCCTTGGTGTGGCTGGTGAATTGCTCGGGTGTGAAGCTTCCGGAGCAGGAAAAAGTCTACGCCAACCGGCGGGGGCAGGGGACCTGCTTCTTCCGCCATGCGGAGCTGGAGCAGATGGGGATTCCGGTGCTGGCGGGGATCTACGGCACCAACCCGGCGGGCGGAGGGTATCAGGGGATCAGCCCGACCATCCTTCTGGCGCACAAGAAGGCCAATATCGCCGTGGGCGGCGGCGGGATCGTGAGCGGCATGAGCCCCAAGGGATATTTCGACGAGGCGAGCGCCGAGGAGCTGATCGCGGCGACGCGCCACTTCAGAGCCGTTCCTCCCGGGAGCGTGAAAATCCATTACGACTCCACCGGATTCTTCACCGCCGTTTTCGAGAAGGAAACCGAGGTGCTGGACGCATTGAAGGGATACATGGCGGAGATGCCCGCCTACAATCCCCGGTTTTTCCGGGTGGCGGAGCCGGCGGAGCCGAAGTATTCGCCCGAGGAGATCGCGTCGATCGTTCCGGTCAATCCAAAGGCGGGCTACGATTTCGACAATGTGCTGGCGCGGCTGGCGGACAACTCGGAGCACATGGAGTTCCGCGCCGGTTACGGCCCCGAGGTCTATACGGGGCTGATCAAGGTGAACGGATTCCTGATGGGGGTGATCGGGAACCGGCACGGCCTGCTTTCGAACTATCCGGAGTATACGAACGAATACATCGGGGTGGGCGGCAAGCTCTACCGTCAGGGGCTCATCAAGATGAATGAGTTCGTCACCCAGTGCGGCCGGGATCGCGTTCCGATCATCTGGCTCCAGGATACGTCGGGGATCGACGTGGGCGACATCGCGGAGAAGGCGGAGCTCCTGGGCTTGGGCCAGTCCCTGATCTATTCGATCGAGGCGACCGACCTGCCGATGATGCTGGTGGTTCTGCGCAAAGGGACGGCGGCGGCCCACTACGTGATGGGGGGCCCGACGGCGAACAACAACAATGCCTTCACGCTGGGGACGCCGGCCACGGAAATCAACGTGATGCACGGGGAGACGGCGGCGGCGGCGAGTTATGCGCGAAGGCTCGTGAAGGAGAAGGACGCAGGCAAGCCGCTCGGTCCGGTGATCGACAAGATGAATGAGATGGTCAAACATTATGAGGAGACCTCGAAGCCGATCTACTGCGCAAAGAAGGGGTTCGTCGACGAGGTGATCCGATTCTCCGAGATCAGGCGTTACATGGTGGCCTTTGCGACCGGTGTCTACCAGAACCCGCGTTCGATCTGCCCGCATCACCACATGATGCTGCCCAGAATGATCCGGTCACAGGTCGTCACCGGGCTGAAGCGACCGGAGTGAGAAAGCGGAGCCGGTCACAGACCTCGGATCACGAAGACGACAGAGGGGGACGTAAACCTTGAAAGAGAAGAATGAAGAGCTGAAGGCGAAGGAAGCGCTTGCGCGCCTGGGCGGCGGACAGAAACAGATCGACAAACAGCACGAACGGGGAAAGTTGAGCGCCAGGGAGCGGATCGAGGCGCTGGTGGACCCGGGCAGCTTCGTGGAGCTCGAGATGTTCGTCACGCACCAGGTGACCAAGTTCGGTATGGACAAGGAGAAGTTTTACGGCGACGGCGTGGTCACCGGTTCGGGAAGGATCGCCGGGCGGTTGGTCTACCTCTATTCACAGGACTTCACGGTCATGGGAGGGTCGCTCGGAAAGGCGCATGCCAGCAAGATCTGTCACGTGATGGATCTGGCGATCAAGGTCGGCGCCCCGATCATCGGACTGATCGATTCCGGCGGCGCCCGGATCCAGGAGGGGTTGGGGCAGTACGGCTCGATCTTCTACCGGAACACATTGGCATCGGGGATCGTCCCGCAGTTCTGCCTGATCCTGGGCCCCTGCGCGGGCGGTGCGGTCTACTCGCCGGCCCTGTGCGACTTCGTCTTCATGGTCGACGGGATCAGCAAGATGCACATCACAGGTCCGAACGTCATCAAGGCGGTGACCGGGGAAGAGATCACGGCGGAGGATCTGGGGGGGGCGAAAGTCCACAGCCAGAAGAGCGGCGTGGCACACCTGGTGGCGGCAAGCGAAGAGGAGTGCTTCGGTCAGGTGAAGAAGCTGCTCGGCTTTCTGCCGTCCAACTATCGTGAAGCGGTCCCCGCGGGTGGCGTTCCCGACGATCCGAAGCGGCTGACCGAGGAGATCGAAAAGATCATCCCCGACAGCCCCTCCCGGGCCTACGACATGAAGCGGATCATCCGCCAGGTGGCGGACCACAACGATTTCTTCGAGATCCAGGAGGATTTCGCCAAGAACATCATCATCGGGTTCATCCGCCTGGGCGGCGAGAGCGTCGGGGTGATCGCCAACCAGCCGATGGTCGGCGCCGGGAGCCTCGACATCGACGCCTCGGACAAGTCGGCGCGCTTCATCCGCTTCTGCGACGCCTTCGGCATCCCAATCCTGAACCTGGTGGACTGCCCGGGCTACCTTCCCGGAAAGCAACAGGAGTACGGCGGGATCATCCGCCACGGCGCCAAGACGCTCTATGCCTATTGCGAGGCGGTCGTACCGCGGGTGTCGGTGATCGTGCGGAAGATCTATGGCGGCGCGATGTCCGGGATGGCGGTTTCGAAACTCGTGGGGACCGATTTCACGATCGCGCTCACCACGGCGGAGATCGCGATCATGGGACCCGAGGGGGCCGCCAACATCATCTTCAAGGATGAGATCGCCAAAGCCGAGGATCCCAAGGCGATGAGGATCCAGAAGGTCAAAGAATACCGGGAGAAGTTCGCCAATCCCTATCTGGCTGCCGAAGAGGGATGGATCGACGCGATCATCGAACCCAAAGAGATGCGCGCCTGCCTGATCGGCCTGTTCGCGCAGCTGAAGGGAAAGGCCGAGCTGCGGCCCGGCAAGAAGCACGGATCGATCCCCCTGTAGGTCGTTCGGACGGGGGGCGGAAATATGACATGAATGAAGGAGAAAACCATGATCAAGACGGTTGAACATATCGGCGTGGCGGTGAAGGATGCGGAAAAGTCCGCCCACATCTTCCGGGATCTCCTGGGAATCCCCATGGAGAAGATTTACGCGTCGGAGGCGATCAAGACCAAAATCGCCTTCTTCCCTCTCGAGGGGGCGACGATCGAACTGGTCCAGCCGATGGACCCGGCGAGCCCGGCTGCCAAGTTCATCGAGAAGCGCGGCGAGGGTGTCCACCACATCTGCCTGGGCGTGGACGACATCGAGGCGACGCTCAGGGAGCTCGAGGCCAAGGGGGTCGAACTGCTCAACAAGACGGCCCGCAAGACCCAGGACGGGCGCCTGATCGCCTTTCTGAACCCCAAGAGCACCAACGGCGTGCTGATCGAGCTGGAGCAACTGCACCACGAGCACAAGGAATAGCCAGCAAGAAGGAGGAATAAAGACCATGGCAAAAAAAGAAATAGTCGTGCGCCCTGTCACGTCCATCCTGGGCACACCGGTTAAGGTGTTTTACGGGCCCGACGATCTGCCTGACTTCGATTACAAAGAGAAGCTCGGCGATCCCGGGGAATACCCCTTCACCCGCGGCGTCTTCCCGACCATGTACCGCAGCGAGCTCTGGACGATGCGCCAGTACTCGGGCCAGTCGACCTCGGAGAGCACCAACGAGCGGTTCAAGTACCTGCTCAAAAACGGTCAGACAGGACTCAGCCTGGCCTTCGACCTGCCCACCCAGATCGGGCTCGATTCCGACATGTCCCTGGCGGAAGACGATGTGGGAAAGCTCGGTGTCGCCGTGGATACCCTCGACGACTTCGAGCGGATCTACGACGGCATCTCCCTGGACGGGATTTCGACCTCCTTCACGATCAATGCGACGGCGCCGATCATCCTGGCCATGTATGCCCTGGTGGCCCAGAAGCAGGGTGTTGAGACCAAGAAGCTACGGGGCACGATCCAGAACGACATCCTGAAGGAGTACATCGCCCGCGGGACCTGGATCTTCCCGCCCGGCCCCTCGATCAAGCTGGTCGGCGACCTGGTCGAGTTCTGCAACAAGGAGATGCCCCGGTTCAACGCGATCTCCGTCTCCGGGACCCACATACTCGAGTACGGTGCCAACACGATCCAGGCCGTGTCCCTGGCCATCGCCATCGCCGAGGTCTACATCCGGGAGGTCATGAAGCGGGGATCGAAGATCGATGAGATCGCGCCCCTCTTCTCCTTCCATCTGCCCATCGGTGGGCGGCAATTCAACTTCTTCGAGGACATCGCCCGGCTCCGCGGCGCCCGCCGCTACTGGGCCAAACTGCTCAAGAACAAGTACGGCGCCCAGGACAAACGATCCATGCAGTTCCGTTTCTCCACAGGCGGCATGGGCGGGGGGCTTACGGCCGAGCAGCCGCTCAACAACATCGCCCGGGCGGCCTACTACGCCATGGCCGCAGCTTTCGCCGGGACCCGGTCGCTGAACCTGGCCTGCTTCGACGAGGTGTACGCGATTCCGTCGGATCTGGCGATCCGGACGTCGCTCCGGGTGCAGCAGATCCTTGCCAACGAGACGGGCGTGGCTGACGTGGTCGATCCGCTGGGCGGTTCCTATTACGTGGAGTCTCTCACCAACGAGATGGAGGCCAGGATCGGCGAGATCATCGCCAAGATCGACAGCGAAGGCGGGATCGTCAAGCAGATCGAGAGCGGCGCCATCCAGCGGGAACTGGCCCGACAGAGCTACGAACTGCAGAAGCGGATCAGCTCCGGTGAAAAGGTCCTCGTCGGCGTGAACAAGTTCAAAATCAAGGAAGAGGAGAAGGACCTCGAAGTCTACAAGACGGATCCGGAAACCATCAACCGTCAGGTCCAGCGGCTCAAGGCCGTCAAGGCCAGCCGCGACCAGGGGAAGGTCGAAGCCGCTCTGAAGAAGCTGGAGGAGGCGGCGCGCCGCAACGAGAACATCGTCACGCACCTGTTCGAGCCTCTCAAGGAGCGGGCGACAGTGGGCGAGATCATCGATACCCTGAAGAAGGTGTACGGGACCTTTAAAGAACCGACGACGGTTTAGAGACGACTGAAGGAGGGTTTCATGGATACGAAAAAGAAGATTCGCGTACTCATTGCGAAGATCGGCCTGGACGGACACGACGTCGGCGCCAAGGTGCTGATCTTCTGGCTCCGGGATCAGGGGATGGAGGTGATCTACACGGGCCTGCGCCAGAGCGTGGAGCAGGTGGTCGAGGTGGCTCTCCAGGAGGCGGTGGACGTGATCGGCGTCAGCATCCTTTCGGGATCGCATGTGGAGATCTCCCGGAAGCTCATGAAGCGGGTCCGCGAGCGGGGGCTTGACGACGTCCTGGTCCTGTTCGGCGGAACGATCCCGAAGGACGACATCGCGGTGCTGAAGGAAAACGGCGTCCAAGGCGTCTTCCCCTCGCATGCCAAACTCGAGGACATCTCCGCGTTCATCCAGGAACACGTGAAATAGCCGGGAGGGCAGCATGAGCGACATCAAGGAGAGAATCCGGCATCAGGCGTCGCTGGGCAAGGTGATGAAAGCCGAAGAGGCAGCCCTGCTCTTCAGGGACGGAATGAAGGTGGCCACCTCGGGGAGTACCATGGGTTTCCCAAAGGCCACTTTTGGGGCTCTGGCGGAGCGGATCAGGGCGGAAGGGGGGCTCAAGATCGACCTCTTCTGCGCGGGTCCCCTGAGTTCCCAGTTCGAAGATGTCCTTTTCGAGGCCGGCGGTATCAGTCGAAGGGTCGGCGCCGTCGGCGGCGAGAAGCTCCGGGGGGGCATCAATCGCGGTGAGGTGGCCTTCTTCGAGGGCAAAGGGTCGTCGTTGCCGCTGCAGGTCAAAAGGGGATGGTTCGGCACCCTGGATCTGGCGGTGATCGAAGCGGTGGGTCTGACGGAAGATGGCCAGATCATTCCGTCGACCGCGGTCTACGACGCACCGGAATGGATCGAAACCGCCTCCCAGGTCATCGTGGAGATCAACCTGAACCGGCCTTTGACCATGGAAGGGCTGCATGACGTCTATCTCCGGGGTGCAGAACCGATCCCCGTGGTCGGCGACCCCCTGAAAAGGATCGGCGTGCCCTATTTCCCCGTCGATCCCGGGAAGATCAAGGCCATCGTTTTCTCCGACATTCCCGAAAAGCCTGCCAGGGAATCCAAACCGGATGAGATGGGTGTCCTGATCGGCCGGTATCTTCTCGACTTCTTCCGGAAGGAGGTCGCCGCGGGGAGGCTCGGCGCATCCCTGCCGCCTTTCGAATTGGGGTTCGGTGAATTGTTCACGAGCATGATGCGGACGATCGGGGAGAGCGAATTCAAGGACTTCCGCTTTCACCTGCCCATGGTCACCGACCCGGTTTTCGAACTGGTCACGGCGGGGAAGGTCGAATGGGCGATGGGGATCGCGCTCAGGCTCTCCGACGACTCCTGGAGGCGCTTCGTGGAGGAGCCGGACCGATACAAGAAGGTCATCATCCTGCGTCCCGTCACGGTCGTCAACTCCGCGGAGCTGATCCAGAGGACGGGGGTGATCTCGATCAACGGCTGCCTGGAGATGGATCTCAAGGGACAGGTGAACTCGAGCCATGTGATGGGCAGGAGGATCATGGCCGGCATCGGGGGCACTTACGATTACTCCCGGAACAGTCCCTGCTCGATCTTCATCGCGCGGTCGACCACCAAGGGAGGGAATATATCCTCCGTCGTCCCGATGGTCTCCCATGTGGACCACACGATGCATGATGTGGACGTTCTGGTGACCGAGCAAGGGCTGGCGGATCTGCGCGGAAAAGACCCGCACGAGCGGGCCCGGGAGATTATCGCGAAGTGCGCCCATCCCGACTACCGGGAGCTGCTTTCGGACTATCTGGCCCGGGCGGAGAAGGAGCCGGGGCACATTCCGGTCCTGCCCGAGGAGGCCGGTTCGTTTCATCTGCGCATGGCGCAGACCGGCAGTATGAAGAAATCGGCGTGATTCGAGCCATTCCGGAGAGGCGGGGAGGTCGGTCCTCACAGTTGTTTCAACGTTAATTTTGGCAGTCCGCTTTTCGATCCACAAGCGTCCTCACAGAAAATCGTTGAGGACGCTGTTTGCGCAAAAATAAAAAATATATCCAGAAAATATTTTCATTATTTTTAGATCCTATGTCCTTAAGGATCGGCAAAACGGGGTTGGGAACGGGGATCAATAACCGGACATTGCTGGATAAGGAGATTTTATCAGTTCGATAAATAATCAGTATTAGAATTTTTTCGCAATGTGAGGGAAATGTTCACGCTCTACAGTCCTTGTTGTCGTGCACCCCTCGATGTCAAAAGGGGTGCCCTGCGAATTTTTTGCCGGAGAACCATGCAAGTCCCCAACCGGAAATTTACTGACTCTTTTTGACATATGACGGAGCCGGCCATGGACGGACAGACGAAATTCGAGAAGTTGCTTTCCCCGCTCTCGATCCAGAAGATGCAGCTCAGGAATCGGACGGTCAAAACAGCGTCATCCCTGGGCGTGGCCAAGGAGACCGGGGAGATCAGCGATTTGACCCTCTGTTTCTACGAGACGCTCGCCAAGGGGGGCGTGGCCATGATCGTTGTCGAGCACGGCTTCGTAGACTATCCCCGGGGGATGACGGGCGCGGGACGCATCGCCAACAGCGACGACAAATATCTGCCCGGGCTGACCAAACTCGCCGCGGTGATGCACGCCGGCGGTGCCGTCGCCATCGCCCAACTCGGCCATGCGGGTCCCTCCCAGTGGAAGAAGATCCCGGTGCAGCCGGTCGCCGCTTCGGCGCTCAAAGGTGCGGACAACCCCCAACCGGCTTACCCCGAGGCCAGGGAACTCTCCCTTGCCGAGATCCACGACCTCGTCGAGAAATTCGCCAGGGGCGCCGAGAGGGCCCAAAAAGCCGGCTTTGACGGCGTGGAACTCCACGCAGCCCACAACTACCTCATCAATACCTTTCTCTCCCGGGCGTGGAACCGACGCCAGGATGAGTACGGCTTCCAGAACATGGAAAGCCGGACCCGGTTTGTGGTCGAGATCATCCGTACGATCCGGGAACTGGCCGGTCCGGACTTCATCGTGGGAGTCAGGATGAATGGGTACGAGTATGGAATCAAGAACGGATTGACGGTGCCGGAAAGCCAGGAGATCGCACGGATCCTGCAAGAGGCGGGTGCCAGCTACCTGAGCGTCAGCGCCTGGGGGTTTGGGCCCTACGACCGGCTCTGCTATCCGGAGCAGATGCTCTATCCGGAGCCCCAGGTTCCCCTGGCTGAAAAGGTGTATAAACCGGGGGCGCTGGTCCCGCTGGCCGCGGCCGTCAAGCAGGTGGCGACGATTCCGGTCCTCGCCATCGGAAGGCTGGATGCGGAACTCGGCGAATGGATCCTGCAGAACAACATGGCGGACCTCATCGGTTTCACCCGGCGGCTGTTCGCCGACCCCGAATACCCCCGCAAGGTCGCCGAAGGGCGTCTCGAAGACATCGCCCCCTGCACGGCCTGTCTGGAGTGCCTCTCCCGCCAGGAAAAAACCCTGCCGATCCGCTGCAGGATCAATGCCGCCTTCGGCAGGGGATACGACTTTGCCCTGAAGCCCGCGGCCGTACCCAAGAAGGTTGTCGTGGTCGGCGGCGGACCGGCGGGCATGGAGGCGGCACGGGTCGCCGCCCTTCGTGGGCACCATGTCACGCTCTACGAAAAGGAGCACAAATTGGGAGGGCTCCTGCCTCTGGCCACGATGATCAAGGGCACCGAAATCGAGGATTTGCCGAAGGTCAGCCGCTATCTTGAAAGACAGGTGAGGAGCGTGGGCGTCCGGGTCTGCACCGGTGTGGAAGCGACAGCCGAACTGATCGGTCGCGAGAAGCCCGATGCGGTCGTGATCGCCGGAGGCGGATTGCCGGTGACGCCGAACCTGCCGGGCATCGAAAAGCCTCATGTCGTCAGCACGCAGGCCCTGCACAGGCAATCGAAGTTCTTCATGAAGCTCTTCGGCCCCCGGCTGCTGCGCCGGTTGAGCCGGATCTATCTGCCCATCGGCCGGCGCGTGATCATCATCGGCGGTGCGATCCAGGGGTGCGAAACGGCGGAATTCCTGACGAAGCTGGGAAGGAAGGTGACCCTCCTGGAGAGTTCGGAGGAACTGGGAGCGGGTGTGCCGTCGTTCTACCGGCCGAGACTCCTCTGGTGGCTGGCGAAAAGCGGCGTCTTCCTGTTGTCCGGTGTCACCATCACCGAGATTACGGATGAGGGGGTGGCCATCATCACCCGGGAAGGGGAGCGCAAGGAGTTGAAGGCCGACACGGTCATGGCGGTTGTTCCGCCCAGGCCCAACAAGGCCCTTTTCGAGGCCCTGCAAGGGAAGGTCTCCGAGGTTTACCGGATCGGCGACGCCAGGGAGGGGTCCGAGTACATTCTGGGTGCCGTCAGTGACGGCGCCGAGATCGGTCGGGTCATTTAGAAAACGCGGTCGCAGGGATGCGAACAGAGCGGAAACGGACAATACGACGGTAAGGAGGCGTTATGGGAAAGGCGCGATTGGCGGTCATCGGTTTGGGAATGATCGGAAAGCTGCATGCGGAAACGTTGCGTAAGATCGAAGAACTGGAATTTGTCGCCGTCTCGGACGTCGATGAAAAGCATCGTCAGACGGCGGAAACGCTGGGGGTGCCCTACTACAAGTCCTACGAGGAGATGATCGCCAAGGAGAAGATCGACGGCGTTGTGGCCGCGGTCCCGAACGATCTGCACCTCCCGGTGGGGAAGACCTGTGCGGAAAAGGGGATCCATCTGCTCGTGGAAAAACCCATCGCCGGAACGCTGGCCGAGGCGGACGCCCTTTGTGCGGCGGCCAAGAAAAACGGCGTGCACCTGATGATCGGCCATCACCGGCGCCACAATCCCTACATCAACGCCCTGCGGGAGACGGTCCGGGGCGGCGGGATCGGGAAACTGATCGGGGTCAATGCCGTCTGGGCCATCCTCAAGCCGAAAAACTATTTCGCAGGCCCCTTTGCCTGGCGGACGAAAAAAGGCGCGGGTCCGATCCTGATCAACGTGATCCACGAGATCGACAACCTCCGCTACGTCTGCGGCGATATCACCCGGATCTCTGCGGAAGTCAGCCACGGCGCCCGGAAATTCGAGGTCGCCGATTCGATCGCCGTCAGCCTCAGGCTCGAGAACGACGCGATAGCGACGATCTTCTTCACCGACAGTGCGCCCGGAAACGTGGCCTACGAGGCGAACACCCAGGAGAACCTCTTCTTCTACCATGCCCAGAAGACCTGCTATCACTACTTCGGCACGGAAGGGACGATCGACTTCCCGCAGTTGCGCAAGACCTTCTATCGGGATGAGGCCAAGGCGGGGTGGCAGTTTCCCCTCGACGAGACGGGGCTCAAGGTCGATCGGGAAGACCCCTACGAAAGGCAGCTCAAGCATTTCGGCAGGGTGATTCAGGGCAAAGAGCTGCCCATCTGCAGCGGCGAAGACGCCAGGAAGACACTTCAGGTTACACTGGCGATCGAACAATCGAGCGAGACGGGCAAGGCCGTCGTCTTTTAGAGAAAGGATGCCGAGATGAAAGCGATTGTCAAAGTCAGCGCAGAGGCGGGCGCCGTCGAAGTGAGGGATCTGCCGATGCCGGAGCCCCAGTGCGGTGAGATCCTCGTGAAGATGGGAGCGTCGGGGATCTGCTACAGCGACGTGATGATCTACAGGGGTTTGTATAAAGGCCGGTCGCCGCTGCCGTTCCCGCTCATCATGGGGCATGAGGGCGCCGGCATCGTTTCGGCGGTGGGCCAGGGGGTCACGAACCTGAAGGTGGGAGACAAGGTCAGTCTGGACCCCATCTGGGGCTGCGGCGTGTGCGGAAATTGTCTGGACGGGTCTCCGCACCATTGCACAAGCTGGACCCACCTGGGGATCACCCGCGGCGGGACCTTCGCCGAATACGTCACGGTTCCGTCGTTCACGGCCTTCAAGGTGCCCGACTCGGTGTCGATGACCAACGCCGCCTGCGTCGAACCGATCAACCTGGCGGTGCGCACCTTCGAATACCTCAAACCGCAACTGGCCGAAACGGTGGCCATCATCGGTCCCGGCGCCATCGGCCTGTTCCATGTCCAGGCCTTCAAGGCGGCAGGCGCCGCCAAGGTCATCGTGATCGGTCTGGACCAGGATGCGAAACGGTTCGAGATGGCCCGGAAACTCGGCGCGGACCATATCGTCAATGGGAGCAAGGTGGACGTGGTTACGGAGGTGAAGGCGCTCACCGGAGGGCTGGGCTGTGACATCGTCGTCGAGACGGCGAGCCACCCCTCGACGGTGGGGCTGGCGATCAACCTGGCCGCCGCCAGTGGCCGGGTGATGCTCTTCGGCCTCTATCCCGAGGCGACGATCAGCCCCCTGAACATGGTCCGCAGCGGCCTCCAGGTCTGGGCGGAAACCGCCTCGATCCCGCGCTGGTTCAGGAGGGGAATCCGCTGGGTGGAATACGGGAAGGTGACGGCGGAGCCGATCGTCAGCCGTCCGTTCCGCCTGGATGAGGTGAACGAGGCGTTCGAGGCGTTCAAGGCCGGGGAGGCGGCAAAGATTCTGTTTGTGATGTAACGGATTTCGTGAATCGGAAAAACAGACCATCGGACGTTCGGGGGGGATGCTGGCAGCATTCCCCCGACCGCTCGCTGGGTCATGAATGGGATCAGGAGACGATCCTTTTCGGGAGAAGGAGTTTTGGATTATGGTACGAGGTATGGAAGGACAGGTCGCCATCGTGACGGGCGGCGCAAGGGGAATCGGCAGGGGAATCGCGCAGCGCCTTGCCCAGGAGGGCTGCCGCATCGTCATTTGGGATCTCAATCTATCGGCATTTGACGCCGGGGCAGCCGGTTTTACGCCAGCGGCGATGTTCCATGTGGATGTGGCGGATTACGCTTCCGTCGAGGCAGGTCTGGCTGCGACCCTGAAAGCGGTCGAACGTATCGACATCCTCGTCAACGATGCCGGGATCAACGGCATGGTGAAGCCGGTTCCCGAATACCCGCTCGACGAATGGAATCGGGTGCTGGCGGTGAACCTCAACGGCGTCTTCCACTGCTGCCGCGCTGTCGTGCCGCAGATGCGGGCCCGCAAATATGGTCGGATCGTCAACATCGCGTCGATCGCGGGCAAAGAGGGCATGCCCGGCATCGCCGCCTATTCGGCGTCGAAGGCGGGGGTGATCGGCTTTACCAAGGCGCTGGCCAAGGAGCTGACCGATTCCGGGGTGCTGGTCAACGCCCTCGCACCGGTCATCGCCGAAACCGACCTGCTGAAGGAGATGACGCCGGAGCACATTGCAGCCGCCAAGAGCAAAATTCCGATGGGACGCTTTCTGCAGATCCCGGAGATTGCGGCATTGGTGGCCTGGATGGCGAGTCCGGAATGCACTTTCACCACCGGGTTCACCTTCGATATCTCCGGCGGCCGGGCAACGTATTAATTCGGTGCTGCCGGCGCGGCCATGCAAAGGCGCCGATCGGGGAGACTGGTTTTTTCGGTGGCCGCAGAAGTCGAAGGATCCATCCGGAAGAGAGGTTTTTTCGCATTGCAGACCCGTAATGATCGGTTGATTGGAAGTAAGCTGATCGAATTCGTGGAATCGGAATCCCGGAATGCCCTCAAAGAGCATGGCGGCATCAGGATGTATGACCGTCCGCTGGTGGGTTTCGCCGCGGCCGATGACCCCTGGTTTGATCGATTCAAGGAGCCGGGAATCATCGGACCGGAATTCCGTCGCCCCGGCGAGTGGTTGGAAGGGGCCCGGTCTGTCGTCTCTTATTTTCTTCCTTTCACCCAGGCAGTGAGGGACAGCAATCGCCATTCAGGCATGCCTTCCGAAGGATGGCTTTCGTCCAGGATCGAGGGCGAATCCTTCAATGATTTCGTCAGAACGTTCCTGATCGGTTTGATCAGAGGCATGGGCGGGGACGCCGTTGCCCCGACTTTCGATCCCCGCTACATGAAATACCCGCCGAGCAAGATACCCCTCCCGGCCCGTTTTGCAGGCGCGGCCCTGTGGCCGGGTCAATTCATGAATGCCGGAATGACCTCCAACTGGTCGGAGCGGCATGTCGCCTTCGCCGCGGGCTTAGGGACCTTCGGTCTGCACCGGGCCCTCATCAGCGAGAAGGGGTGCGCCGGTCGCTACGGAAGCGTGGTGACCACCCTGATATTGACGCCCTCGCGGCGCAAATACAAGCATCCAAATGAATATTGCCCGTATTTGACGAATGGCGGTTGCGGCGCCTGTATCGAGCGTTGTCCTTCGGGAGCCATCACCCGGGAGGGGAAAAACAAGGAGATCTGCAACACCTATATCGAAACCCGGATACACGCGCTGTACGTGACCCGCTGGGGTTGCGCCAAGTGCAATCTGAGTGTGCCCTGCGAAGGCGGCATTCCCAAAATGGTTGCCAAGGATGTCGAAGCAGAAATGTGATCACCCCCTGCATATGATGAGGGGAAGAAGAGGAGCGATGATGACGGAACGAAACGATCAAAAGGTCGAAGCCCCAGGCGCGGCTTCGCAGCAGGCCCTTCCGCTGGCGGGGATTCGCGTGGTAGATTATACGCAATTTCTGGCCGGCCCCTACGCTTCGCGCTGCCTGGCGGGTATGGGAGCAGAGGTCATCAAGGTGGAGCGGCCGAAGGAGGGCGACCCGAGCCGGACGCACACTTACCTGACCCCGGAGGGCATCAGCGGCTACTACCTGCTCCAGAACATGGGCAAGAAGGGGTTGTGCGTCAACACGAAAGACCCCCGCGGTCTCGAATTACTGCGCAAACTGGTCGCAACTGCCGATGTGTTTATCGAGAACTACCGTCCCGGTGCGCTCAAAAAGCTGGGGCTCGGCTATGAGGAGTTGTCCAAAATCAATCCCCGGCTGATCTATTGCTCCATATCGGCGTTCGGCTACACGGGTCCCGATTCGCCGCGCCCGGGTTACGGAGCGATCGCCGAAGCAAGAAGCGGGGCCATGGCGCAACTCGGGGTGCCGGGTCAGCCGCCCCCGCTCCTGCGCATGCCGATCGCCGATATCCACACGGCGACCAACGCCGTAGCGGCCATCTGCGCAGCGCTGCTCGGGCGCGTGCGTTCGCAGAAGGGTCAGCACCTGGACATCGCGCTTTACGACTGCATGGTCGCCATGCACGACTATGCCATCCAATGCTATACGCTGAGCGGGGGCAGGGAGATCCCAGTCCAGACCGGACACGACCTTCCCCAATCGACGGTCTACGGCGTCTTCCCGGCGCGTGACGGAAATCTGGTGATCGCGGCGCAGATGGACGCCTCCTGGAAGCGGCTGGCCAAGCTCATCGGAGGGGATGCGCTGGCGGCGGATGCGCGGTTCTACGGCGCCGAGGGCCGCAATGCCCACAATAAGGAGATCCTCGCGCTCGTACGAAAATGGGCTCTGGAGCAGCCCTCGGTGAAGGCCTGCATTGCCGCGCTCGATGCGGCGGATGTGGCATGCGCGCCCATCAACCGGATCGATGAAGTCCTGGCCGATCCGCAAACAGCGGCGCGTGGTTTGGTTATCGAGCAGGAGCACCCTGTCCTCGGCCGGATCAAGCTGTCGAACATTCCGTTCAAGTTTTCCGACTGCGATGTCACGCCCAGAACCATCGCGCCGATGATCGGGCAGCACAACCGGGAAATCGCGGCCGAACTCGGCTACGGGGCAGCGGAAATCAAAGCGATGCTGGACGAGGGTGTGTTGTATGCGGAACCGTCTGCAAAAGGATGAAAATCGATCGTTTCGCCGGTCGAAGGTCGTGTGAAACGTGAAATGAGCCGGCCGCCGGAAATCCGGCGGGCAAGCGTCCAAATCAACAACGGAAACAGAGGAGGAAGAGGAGATGAAGATCGGAAAATGGATGATGGCAAGTGTGTTGGTTTTGGCTCTGCTGGTGCCGGGAGCTGTAACCCAGGCCCAGATCAGGGATCACAATCTCAAGTTTGCGCTCCAGCCGGTGAAGGAGTCGGCTCAGTCCCGGGGCTCGCAGTGGTTTGCGGATCGCGTGAAGGAGTTGTCCAAGGGAAAGATCAAGATCACGGTATACCCCGGGGCCGTTCTGGGATCGGATGTCGCGGTCTTTTCCGCCATGCAGGGCGGCACCATCGACTTCACGCTGACGAGCACCGGTAATCTGGGCGGCCATGACAAGGCCTTGAACATGTTCGACCTGCCGTTTCTATTCAACAACGAACAGGAGGCGGATTTCATCGCCGACGGTCCCGTCGGCAAGAAGGTGGCCGCGAAGCTGACCCCGAAGGGCCTTCTCGTAATTTCATACGCGGAGCTCGGATTCCAGCAGATCAACAACTCCAAGCATCCGATCACGAAGGTGGAGGACTTCGCGGACCTGAAGCTCCGCTCCCAGACGATGCCCCTGGTGATGGATACCATCAAGACCCTCGGCTCGGCCGCGGTGCCGATGAACTTCGGCGAGTTGTACAGCGCCCTGGAGCAGAAGGTGGTCGACGGGGGCGCCAACCCATACGACAACATCGCCTCCCAGAAGTTCTATGAGGTGACCAAGTATCTCTCCGTTACGAACCACAGTTACAGCGTCATGGCTTTTCTGATGAGCAAGAAGACCTGGGACTCGCTGAATGCCGATGAACAGAAACTGATCTCGCAAGCTGCCCTGGAAGGCGGCAAGGAAGAGAGACGACTGAACCGCGAGGCCAACAATAAAAGATACGAAGAGTTGAAGAAACTCATGGTGGTGAATGTGGTTTCGGAGCCCGAGAGGGCACGGATGCGGGATAAGATCAAATCCGTCTACGACAAGTGGGTTCCCGAATTCGGCTCGGAGCTGTACAACGAACTCCAGGCCGAACTCGTCAAGTATCGCAGCGGCAAGAAGTAGGCAAGTCCAGACATCGGTCAATGACGACCGTCCGGGGACGACACCGCTCCGGACGGTCGTCCGGGAGGTATTATGCACAAGAAAATCTTGTCCGGTTTTCTCCGGTTGGTCGATCACTTCCTGGTCGCCGGCCTCGCAGCCATGGTGATTCTGGTCTTTGGCAATGTCGTGCTCCGCTACGGTTTCAGAACCGGGATCACGGTATCGGAAGAGCTGTCGCGTTACATCCTGGTATGGATCACTTTCATCGGAGGTGGGGCGGCGATGTTCACGCACCAGCATCTGGGGGTCAACTCTTTCGTGATGCGGTTGCCGCCGATCGGCAAGAAGATCTGTGCAGTGGCGAACATCCTGCTCATGCTGCTCTGCTTTGGCTACTTTTTTTATGGAAGCTGGTTGCAGACGAAGGTCAATTTTGATGTCGGGTCGACGGCCATGGACATGCCGATGAGCTACTTCTATGGCGCGGGTATGTTTTTCAGCGCACTCGCGATCGTCGCGGTATGCATCGACCTCTATCGGATCTTGAGCGGCCGGGCGACGGAGGACGAGTTGGTCATGGTCGAGGAGTCCGAAGACGAGGTCGTGCAGGATGAAATCGCGAAACAGAAAAAGAAGCTATAAGTCGATCCCGTCGCGGATCGGCGAATCTCCTTATTTATACGGACCCTTTATGGGGAGTGAATCATGATTCTTGTAATCTTCATCGTTTCGTTGTTGGGGGCAATGGCGATCGGAATGCCCATCGCCATCGCGCTGATCGCCTGCGGCCTTGCCATGATGTTCTATATGGACCTGATGGATGCCCAGATCATCGCCATGAATTTCATCAACGGCGCGAACAGCTTTCCCCTGATGGCGATCCCCTTCTTCATGCTGGCCGGCGAGGTCATGAATACTGGCGGCCTGTCGAAGCGGATTGTTGCTGTCGCTTTCGCCGTCGTGGGCCATGTCAAAGGCGGGCTGGGTTATGTGACCATCGTGGCGGCCTGCGTCCTCGCCTCATTGTCGGGTTCTGCGGCCGCCGATGCCGCGGCCCTGGCCACGCTCCTGGTGCCGATGATGGTCGCTGCCGGTCATGACAAGAAGTATGCGGCGGGCCTGGTCGCCGGCGGGGGCATCATCGGCCCGGTCATTCCGCCCTCGATCAATTTCATCCTCTTCGGTGTGGTCAGTGGTCTGTCGATCACCAAGCTCTTTCTGGCCGGTATCGTTCCGGGCGCCCTCCTCGGCATCTCCTGCGCCGTGGCGTGGTGGTGGGTCGTGCGCAAGGAGAATGTGACCCCGCCCGATCGGGTTCCCCTGAAGGAGGGACTTCGTCGGCTGGTCTCCGGCTCCTGGGCGCTCATGCTGCCCTTCATCATCATCTTCGGACTCAAGTTCGGCATCTTCACCCCCACCGAAGCGGGTGTCGTGGCCGCTGTCTACTCCCTGTTCGTTGCGACCTGCGTCTACCAGGAGCTCAAATTCTCGCAGCTCTACAGCGTCTTCCTGCGCGCCGCCCGGACGACCGCCATCATCATGGTCCTGGTGGCGGCGGCCATGGTTTCCGCCTGGCTCATCGCCGTCGTCCATCTTGAGGAAAATGTTCTCGTCCTGCTGGAACCCTTCATGGATAGCCCGATTCTGCTCATGATCGTGATCCAGGTGATCGTGGTGGTGGTGGGAACCGCCATGGACGCCCCGCCGACCATCATGATCCTCACGCCCGTGCTGATGCCGGTCATCAAGCAGGCGGGAATCGACCCGATCTATTTCGGCGTGATCTTCATCGTCAACAACTGTATCGGCCTGATCACGCCGCCGGTCGGCACCACCCTCAACGTCGTGGCCGGCGTGACCGGGACCAGTATGGACGACCTGATGGTGGGCGTCTGGCCTTTCCTGCTGGCCGAACTCGTCGCCATGCTTGCCATGATTTTATGGCCGGCTCTGGTCATCGTTCCGATGCATTGGTTCTTCTGAAAGGATGAAGGATGGCAAGACGGATCAATGAAGCGCTGGGCATAAAATATCCGATCGTCCAGAGCCCGATGGCCTGGGTGGCCACCCCGCCGCTGGTTGCGGCAGTCTGCAATGCCGGCGGTCTAGGACTGCTCTCCGCCTCGGGCCAGACTCCCGAGGCGCTCCGGGAGGAGATCCACGAGGTGAGAAGGCTGACGGGAAACAAGCCCTTCGGCGTCAATCTGGTGCCCGTTTCCCCCAAATACCAGGAGCAGTTTCGGGTGGTCCTGGAGGAGAAGATAGAGATCCTGAATTCAGGCCTGCGCAATCCGTTTGTCATGCACAAGATGAAGAAGCCCGACGGCATTTTCTACATCCCCACCGTGGGGAGCGTCCGGCAGGCGCTGAGTGTCGAGAAGTTCGGAGCAGACGCAGTGATCGTGCAGGGTTGGGAGGGCGGAGGCCATGCCAGCGGCATCGCTTCCATGGTGCTCATTCCGGAAGTCTCTGCCGCGGTCAGGATACCGGTGGTGGCCGCCGGCGGGTTCAGCGACGGCCGGGGGCTGGCGGCAGCGCTGGCTTTGGGGGCAGCGGGAATCGCCATGGGAACCCGCTTTGCAACCACGCAGGAGAGCCCCATCCCAACGAAACTCAAGGAGAAATATGTCGAGGCCCGTGACAGCGACGCCGTCCTGAGCAGCAACTGGGATGGTTTTGCCATGCGGGTGATCCCCGGGGAAGGTATGCGCCATTATCGCGGCTGGTGGACCCACCCCTGGGACGTCATTCCTTCATTTTTTGCTGCTAAAGAGGCCTACAACGCGAGCTTGCGGGATATGATCGAGACGGCGAAGGGGGCCAGGGAGGTGCATGCCAACCTGATGCAATTCCTCGTGGGACTGGAGATGAACCGTCAGGCCCTTCTGACGGGGGATATCGAGCGCAGCTTTACTCCTTCAGGACAGGTGGCGGGCAGAATCACGGACGTCCCCACCTGCAAGGAACTCATGGATCGGATCGTCCGGGAAGCCGAGGAGAGCATACGGGACCTGGCTGCCCTGCCGATCGCGGGGAGACCGGGTAGAACTGCAAATTGACGGGGTGACAGGTCTGGCCATAGAGGCTCGCAGGGTAAAGGCAGACCGAAATCGTCCGGCCGGGCTGGAAAGAAGTCTGATCACGCAGCGGCAAGCTGCATTTGAATGACACTTGGAGGGTGGAGATGAAAAGGATCCTGGTTTTGCATGGCGTGAACCTCAGTATGTTCGGCAAGCGCGATCCGAAGCACTACGGTACGTTTACGCTGGCCGATCTGAATCAGAAGCTGATCGAGCTCGGCAAAGAACTCGGCGTCGAGGTAGAATGCTTCCAGACCAATTACGAGGGCCAGATGTGCGAGCGCATCCATCGAGCCTTCGATGAGAAGGTTGACGCCGTGGTGATCAACGCCGGCGGGTGGTCTCACAACAACGTTCCGGTGCGCGATGCGCTGATGATCCTGACCGTGCCGATCGTGGAGTGCCACGTGTCGAACAACCAGAAACGGGAGGAATTCCGGCACCACTCGTCGATTTCAGACATCGCACGGGGAACTATCGCGGGGTTCGGCGTCGACAGCTACCTGCTCGGCCTGCGGGCCGCGGTGTCGGCCGTCAGCGAGGTGACCTCCTGATCGTTCCCCAAACGGGAAGGAACTGGAAGGAGAACCGGCGCAGGCAGCGGACGCGGGATTGCGACGCCGGATAGTGCACCGAGAGTCCGATGCGACGACAAAGGGGATTGCCCCCCGAATGAAACCTGGGACGACGAAATGACGAAGATTCTGGTCTTGCATGGCGTGAACCTCAATATGTTCGGAAAGAGGGATCCGAAATACTACGGAACCTTCACGTTGCCGGATGTCGACAGGAAATTGTGCGAACTGGGACGGGAACTGGGCGTCTCGGTGGTCAGCTTCCAGACCGACGATGAGGGCCAGATGTGCGAGCGCATCCATCAGGCCTTCGATGAGAAAGTCGACGCCGTGGTGATCAACCCGGCGGGATTCTCGCACAACAACGTTCCGGTCCGCGATGCCCTGATGATCCTGACCGTGCCGATCGTGGAGGTTCACGTCGCGAACATCAAGAAGCGGGAGAAATTCCGTCATCACTCCATGATTTCGGATATCGCGAAGGGAACCATCGCGGGGTTCGGCGTCGACAGCTACCTGCTCGGCCTCCGGGCCGCGGTGTCGGCTATCCAAATGATGGAAAATAGTGATCAGGGACAGAGATGAAAGGGGAGAAGCGGATGGCCCAGGACCGTTATTGGGAGGATTGTGAGGTCGGCGACGAGGGGGTGAGCCCGACAGTCACGGTGACCGGTGAGATTATCGACAAGTACGCCGATGTTTCAGGGGACTTCACGCCCTTGCATGTGGACGAAGAGTATGCGCGGAAGTCCCATTTCGGAGAACGCGTCGCGCATGGCCTGTACGGCCTGGCCGTCGCCGACGGCCTCAAGTGCCAGTCCGAATATCGCTTCCTGCCGGGGATGTCACTGGGCTGGACCTGGGATTTCCTGAGGCCGATCAAGATCGGCGACGTCCTGCACGTGAAATTCCGCATCAGCGGCAAGCGGCCGTCGAAGAGCAAGCCCGGCTGGGGTATCGTCAACATTCCGTGCGAGCTCGTCAACCAGAAGGGCGAAGTGGTGCAGCGCGGCGAGCATAAGCTGATGGTCCCGCGCCGGCCGGAAGCAGAGAAGGCCTGACGGTATTCAGCACCGGTGGTGGCTGTAAAGCCGAATGGGGCATCATCGTAAATATTCGCTGACAGCGATAGGTCAGGTACGAGAGGAGAAGCTACATGGAATTCAGTTTGAGCGACGAACAGAAGATCTTGATTCAGAGCGTTCGCCACTTCATCAAGGGGCAACTGGCACCGCTGGAAGAGGAGATCGAGACGACGGGCTGTTTGGATCCGGAGAAGGCGAAGGCGATCTTTGCCAAGTCCAAGGCCCTGGGCTTTTATGCCATGAATATCCCGGAAGAGTATGGCGGCGGCGGACTTTCGGCCGTGGATACCTGCCTGGTTGAGGAGCAGTTCGGTCACCTGAAGGATATTCTGATCCGGCGCGCCTTCGGCAATGTCTATGAGGTGCTGCTCAAGTGCGACGAAGCACAGCAAAAGAGTTGGCTGCTGCCCTGCGTCCGCGGTGAGCGCACCTGCTCGATCGCCATCACCGAACCCAATGCAGGGTCCGATGCGGGGGCCATCAAGACGCGGGCGGTGAAAGATGGCGACGGTTGGAGGCTCAGTGGCGGGAAGTGTTTCATCAGTGATGGCGAGTATTCCGATTTCTTCGTCGTTTCTGCCGTGACCGATCCCGATGCAGGATCGAAGGGGATCTCGCTGTTCCTGGTGGACAAGGCCTCGCCCGGTTTTACCCTGGGCCGCAACCAGCTCATGATGGGGCTCGTCGGTACCTCCCATTCGGAGCTCTTCTTCGACGATATCCGCCTCGAACGGGAGAACCTTCTCGGACCCGAGGGCCAGGGCATGCGGCTGGTGCTGGAGACCCTGGGGCGGGTGCGTCTGACCCAGGTTGGTGCGCGCGCTGTGGGCAAGGCGACGAAGCTGCTCTCCATGATGACCGATTACGCCAAGGAGCGGCGCCAGTTCAACCAGCCCATCGGCCACTTCCAACTCATCCAGGAGATGATCGCCGACAGCACCATCGAGGTGAATGCGGCCAGACTCATGCTGCTCCGCGCCGCTTACGAAATTGACGAGGGGCGCGATGCGCGCGATTGGATATCGATGGTCAAGGTCCACGCGGCGGAAACGTTGAGCCGCGTCGCAGACCGCGCGGTGCAGGTCTTCGGCGGGATGGGCTACTGCAGGGAGCTTCCGGTCGAAAGACTTTACCGCGACTCCCGCATCTACCGCATCTTTGACGGCACCTCGGAGATCCACCGCACTGTGATCGCACGGAGTGTTCTCAAGAAAGGGGCGTCGCTGTTCGATATCGGCTAGCAGGGATTGGAGAACAGCATCAGATGCGGAATGTTCAGACGTTCCAGAGTGATTTGAAATGAAGAGGAGTCAACGAAAAGGACCGGTTTCCGTCCTGAGCGCAGAGGAAGCGGTGCGCCTGATTCCGTCGGGTGTCTCCCTCGCCATTTGCGGCATGGGCGGCGGGATCGTCGAACCCACGGCCCTGATCGAGGCCCTTGCCCGGCGTTTCCGGGAAACGCGGGAGCCGCACGATCTGACATTCTTCGTTCCCTCCGGCCTCGGCGACCGGGCCGACCGCGGGGTCTCCCCGCTCGCCCTTCCCGGACTTTGCCGTCGGGCAATCTCCGGATGCTGGGGGCAGTCGCCCCGGCTGGCCGATATGGCCGAAGCGAATGAGATCGAAGCCTACAGCTTTCCGCTCGGGATCACGACCAAATTGCTCCGGGCTGCTGCGTCCGGGGAGCCCGGCATTCTCACCCATATCGGGCTCGGTACCCATCTCGATCCCCGCCAGACCGGGGGCAGGCTCAATGCACGAACCCGGGAAGAACTCATCCGGCTGATCGAGATTGATGGCCGGGAATGGTTGTTCTACCCCGTCACCCCGATCGACGTGGCCTTGATCCGCGGGTCCACAGCCGACACCGATGGATACCTCAGCATGGAAGACGAAACGGCTTTCCTGGACGTCCTGCCGATGGCGCAAGCGGCGCATAACAACGGCGGCGTCGTCATCGCCCAGGTCAAGCGCCTCGTGAAGGCCCGGACACTGCACCCCAAGATGGTCAAGGTCCCGGGCCATCTGGTCGACGCAATCGTGGTCGTTCCGGACCAGGAGCAGCTGTATTGCGGGTCGAACCGCTTCATGTCAGGAGATTTTGTCGCGGAGACCGGCCACAGCGCCCTGTCTCCGCTCGACGTGCGGAAGGTGATTGCGCGCCGAGCTCTTCTTGAAATCCGGCCCGGAGACGTGGGTAATGTGGGCATAGGAATCTCGGACGGCATCGGGGTCATCGCTCAGGAAGAGGGCGTCCACGAGGATTTCACCCTGACCGTGGAACTCGGCACGGTAGGCGGGGTTTCGGCCCAGGGGATGTTTTTCGGCTCGAGCGTCAATATGCAGGCGGTCATCGATATGCCGTCCCTGTTCGACTTTTATGACGGCGGTGGGCTGGATATCGGTTTCCTCAGCTTTGCCGAAGTCGACCAGGCGGGCAATGTCAATGTAAGCAGATTCAACAGCAAAATCATGGGTGTCGGCGGATTCGTCAACATCTCGTCGACGACCGGGAAAATGGTCTTCAGCGGCACGCTGACCGCGGGCGGTCTCAAAACGGCCGTCGAGAACGGCGGCGTGCAGATCCTGCAGGAGGGGCGCTTCCGGAAATTCCTTACGCACGTGGGCGAGATCTCTTTCAATGGAAGAGATGCCTCGCGTCGCGGTCAGGAGGTCATCTATATTACGGAACGGGGCGTTTTCCGCCTCGCACCGGGAGGGTTGGAGCTGTTCGAAATCGCGCCGGGCATGGATCCGGAACGGGATATTGCGGCGCACATGGAATTCCGGCCCCTCATAGCCCCTGACCTGAGGGAGATGGACCGGCGCGTCTTCCGGCCGGAGCCTATGGGTCTCCGACAGGAGTGGCATCCGGGGTGAGGAGGCACGCGAAGAGTTTCATGGAATCCGCAGATTTTCGGAGGAACACGGTATGGTGATCGACAAGTATTTCGAGGATTTCGTCGTCGGCGAGACCACGGTTTCGGAAGAATTCGTCATTTCCAATCAGGATGTCGAAACCTATGCAAAGATCGTAAGGCTGGACCAACATCCCCATTTCGACCTGGGGTTCATCCAAAAGGAGTTCGGCAGGCCGGATTACCTAGTTCCCGGCTGCCTGACGCTGGCCTTTGTCGATGCATACTGGGCCAATCTCGTTTCGCCGGCCGTTCCCTTCTCCCCCCACTACGGCCAGGACAAGGTCCGCTATCTGAGCACCCTGTTCTGCAATGAACCGATCCGATGCGAGTTCAATCTGATCGACAAGCGCGTGAAGAATGATCGATACGGACTGCTCACGTTCGAAACGTACGTAAAAAGGCAAAACGGCGAACCCGTTCTGTTCGAGATCGATAAACTGATGGTGCCTCGCCGCAATTCCCGGACCGATGCGTGCCGGTAAGGCTCTCATGAATGCCGCTGAACTGAAGGGCCGAGAAATATGAAAACCAGAGTGACCTGCGGGTATTCAGTGGGCGGGATCGATGCGGGGCAGACGAGGCGGGAACCGGTGCCGAAATTTCTTTACTTCTCTCTGGATTTATGGTCTTGAAGGGCCTAACGGAACTGCTTAAGAATGCACTGAAAATGATGCTTTGACGTTGAAGCACATGGGAAGATAACCGGCCTTCCGGTTCAAGATGAGATCCCGTAGGTGCGGTCTTCGACAGGAAAGGGATATCGCGATGGCAGACCAACCTTTGTTTGAGACACTTCTCTCGCCCTGCTGCATCGATCCGAGCGAACACCACGGCGGGATCGATGGATCCTGTCCTCTTCGGGTTCGGCAAAAGACGAGGGATTGGTCGAGGATTTCCATCTCCCGTTCTCCAAGAAAGCGACAGCTTTATAAATTATCTCATCCGAATCATCAAGATCTCAAACTGGAGGAGCGATAGAAGAAGCCGGCCGGTGCGGTACGGTTGTGCCTTTAGATTAGCGTGAAGTTGAAGCGGCTCAGGAAGGATCGTTTTCATGCGGACCAAATTTTTTTTACAGGAGGAATGAAGATGGGAAAAATGAAGGGATTGTTCGTTTTTGTAGCGTTGTTGGCCATCGGTTTTGTGGTCCCCGTCCAGGCGGCGGATTTCCCGACGAAGGACATTTCGGGTATCATCCAGTGGGGCGCCGGCGGGGCGACGGATAACGTCGCCCGGGCCATGACGCCCTACGTCGAGAAGATCCTCGGCAAACAGATCGTCCTCCAGAACAAGCCAGGCGCCACGGGCGCCGTCGGCCTCATGCAGGTTTACAATTCGCCCGCGGACGGCTACACCCTGCTCTACGGAGCGGAGAACCCCTGCATCTACAAGGTCCTGGACATCAGCCAGATCGACTACGATCAATTCTACCCGGTCATGCTGATCGCCCGCAACGTCGGGGTCGTTGTGGTCAACAAGGACTCGCCTTACAAAACCCTCGGTGATATTTTTGCCGATGCCAAGAAGAACCCCGGCCAGGTCAAGATGGGATCGACGGGACCGGGAGGCCTTCCTCACGTGGTGGCCTCCATGATGAAGGCCACCAGCGGCGTGAACTTCAACCAGATCGTCTTCCCCGGCGAAGGCCCCCTGACGACGGCCCTCTTGGGCGGCCATATTCAGTGGTCCACGTTCGGCAGGGCCGCGTGCAGCGAGCACATCCGGGCGGGCCGCATGCGCGCCCTGGCCGTGGTATCCGAGGTGCCGATCGAGGGTCTGGAAAACGTTCCCCTGATCACTGCCACGTCTGCCGATTACAAGAAGTTCCTCCCCTGGGGTCCGTTCTATGGCGTGTTTGTGAAGAAGGAAACCCCGGACGCAACGAAGAAGATCCTGGTGGATGCCTTCAGGAAGGGTCTGGCTGATCCTCAGGCCCAGGGGTTCATCAAAAACTTCGGCTCCGTCTACATGGGCATCTCCGGCGCCGAGGCTGAGAAGTTCCTGAAACAATGGCAGTCGACGACATCCTGGCTCCTCCAGGATGCCGGCGCGACGAAGGTGTCGCCCGAGAAATTCGGGATCCCGAAACCGTAATCGCAAGGTCGCAGCGCATGCTCCGGCCGGGCTCAGGCCCGGCCGGAGAAACAACTCAAGGAGACTTCAACCCATGGAAGAAAATACCGAACGCAGGCCAGGGGAACGCTTCCTCATGTGGTTCCTGTTGGCTTTGAGTCTTTTCGTCTTTATCGTGGCATGGTTCATGCCCCATGATAGCTTCTCATCGATGGGGGCGTTCCCGCTCTTCATCGGGGCGGTGATGTTTCTGTCGATCATCCGCATCCTCTGGAAGGAGAGGAAGGTCTTCGCCTCCTGGCAGTGGAAGGAGGAACTCTCCCAGGCCAAGCCCTTCGCCTTCCCCACGCTGGTGGTCGTCTATATCGGAGTCCTGGTCCTTTACATCCTGTTGCTCTACCCGCTCCATTTCTGGCTGAGCTCCTACCTGTTCCTCGTCGGTTCCTTTCTGCTGCTGAAAGGCGCGAGACTCGTCAGGGCCTTGATCACGGCCGTCATCATGCTCGCCGTGGTCTGGCTCCTGTTTCAATATGCCTTCAGAATCGTCCTGTGGTGAGGAGAAATTATGGAACAACTGGGTTATTTCCTGATACCGTTTTTGAGCATCAAGATGGTCTCCCTGATCATCGTCGGGACCTTCTGCGGGATCTACATCGGCGCCATCCCCGGCCTGTCGGTCACGATGGCCGTTTCAGTCCTCATCTCTTTCACCTTTGCCTGGGAGCTCAACGATGCCCTCTGTCTGATGGCGGGCATCTACGTCGGGGGCGTCTACGGCGGCTCCCGGTCGGCGATCCTGCTGAACATTCCGGGGGCGCCCGCCGCCGTGGCCACGGCTTTCGACGGCTATCCGCTCGCCAAGCTCGGTGAGGCGGGGACCGCGATCGGCCTGTCGACGACCGCCTCCGTCATCGGGGGGTTTATCGGCATCCTCGCTCTGGCGACCTGCGCGCCGATTATCTCCGAATACGCGCTGCTCTTCGCCCCGCGGGACTATTTCCTGCTCGCCATCATGGGGCTCCTCCTCGTCGGCAGCCTGGCAAGCGACTCCCTGGCCAAGGGGATCTTTGCCGGCGCCTTGGGCGTCTGGCTCAGCATGATCGGGATGGATACCTTCACCGGCCAGGGGCGGTACACCTTCGGAAGCATCGGTCTCATGAGCGGGATCCACTTCGTGGCAATCATGATCGGCCTCTTCGGCGTCTCGGAGGCGCTCGTCCAGATCCACGACATCCATATCCAGCCGATGAAGCAGAACGTCAAGAACATCATCCCCTCCTGGTCGCTGCTCTGGAAGCACACCCCTCTGATCATCAAATCGGCCCTGATCGGGATCGGGATCGGCGCCCTGCCCGGCGCCGGCGGCGACATCGCGGCGCTCATGTCTTACGGGAGCGCCCGCCGGAGCATCAAGAATCCGACCCGGCCCTTCGGCCAGGGGGCTTACGAGGGTGTCATCGCCCCCGAGACGGCGAACAACGCCTGCATCGGCGGGGACAACATCCCGATGATCACCCTCGGGATCCCGGGCGACGCCGTGACCGCCATCCTCATCGGCGCCCTTTACATCCATGGCCTCAAACCCGGCCCGATGCTGATGATCGACACGCCGCACCTCTTCTGGTTCTGGGTCGGCGCCCTGACGCTGGCCAACACCGCCCTGCTGCCGCTGGGACTCACGGGGATCAGGATTTTTGCCAAATGTGTGGAAGTCCGCAAGGGGCTCCTCCTGCCGATCATCATCATCATCTCCACGGTCGGCACCTACGCCATCCAGAACAGCCTTAGCGATGTCTATTGGATGCTGGGGTTCGGAGCCTTCGGGTATGTTCTCAAGATGTACGGCTTCCAGATGGGGCCGGTGATCCTGGGCGTCATCCTCGGGCCGATCATGGAGGATGGATTCCGGCGGACGATGCAGGATTCCCTCGACAGCGTGCCGGTGGCCATAGCCGGATTCTTCACCCACCCCCTGTCGGTGGTGCTGATCGCCATCACCGTCGTCATGCTCGGCAGCCAGTACAAATGGTGGGAAAGGATCAAGGCAGCATACCTTAAACGGAAGTAACGGCACGATGGAAATCGCGGAAAAGGGACTCCGATGAAGATCTGCATTCTGGGGGCCGGGTCGCTGGGATGCGCCATCGGCGGGGTATTAACCGAGGGAGGTCTTGAGGTCTGGCTGATGGGAAGGAGGCCCTCGGAACACGTCGAGGCGATGCGCCAAAAGGGGCTGACGCTCATCGAGAACGGTGCGGAGCGGATCGTGAGGGTCCGGGTGGCGACCGATGCCAGCGAGGTGGGCGCCGTCGATCTGCTCATCGTTCTGGTGAAATCGCGCTCCACCGCGGAGGCCATCGAATGCTCAGGACCGTTGATCGGCGACCGGACACTCGCCCTGTCGCTTCAGAACGGCTTGGGAAACGAGGAGATCCTGATCGAACGTCTGGGCAGGGAACGCGTTCTCGGGGGGAGGACCTATGCGGGTGGCAATCTCGCCGGGCCGGGTCGGGTCGTCATCGGGGTGAAGGGAAAGGTCACCGTCGTCGGTGAACTTGACGGAGGCGTTTCGGAGCGGGTGACCCGGATTGCCGAGCTGCTCAGCCGGGCGGGGATGGAGACCCGGGTCAGCGGCGAAATCCGCACCGTGATCTGGAGCAAGCTTCTGGTCAACGTGGCCACGGGCGCAATATGCGCCATCACCGGGCTGCCCTATGGCAGGCTGAAGCAGGTGAAAGAAGTCGCGGATTGCGGCGCCGCAGCGGTGGCCGAGGCGATCGCGTTGGCAAGGGCCGATGGCGTTCCTCTCTCCTGTGATCCCCAGGAGCCCTGGATCAAGGCCATGGAGGGTCTGCCCTTCGGCTTCAAGACCTCGATGCGGCAGGATGTTGAGAGGGGTATGAAGACCGAGATCGATTTCATCAACGGCGCGGTGGTCCGGCTGGGGGAGAAACTGGGCGTTCCGACCCCGGTGAACAGGACGCTGACCGCGTTGATCAAGGGAATAGAGTTCGGCCTCGGGAAAGGATCACGCTGATGGACTTTGGAATAGCGGGAAAGGTCGCTCTTGTGACAGGCGCCAGCCGGGGAATCGGCCGGGCGATCGCGGAAGAGCTGGCCGCCGAGAGGGCGAGGCTTGCGATCTGCGCGCGGACGGGCGGGCAACTCGCGGAGACCGCGGAAGAGATCCGGCAGCGGACGAATGCGGAGCTCCTGGCTGTGGTGGCCGATCTCAGCACCCTGGACGGCGTCCAGGCCTTCGTCCGGGAGACCCTGGCGCGCTTCGGCAGGGTAGACATCCTGATCAACTGCGCCGGCGCCGTCCGCGGCGGCTCGCTGCTTTCCAAACCGGACGCGGAGTGGCAGGAAGATTGGGATCTCAAACTCTTCGGTTACATCCGGATGATGCGCGAGGTCTTTCCGTTCATGAAGTCCGCCGGCGGCGGTCGGATCGTGAACATCATCGGCAGTGCCGGCCGTCAGCCCGACCCTTCCTACATTGCCGGCGGCGGCGACAACGCGGCTCTCATGAACATCACCAAGGCGCTCGCGGTGGAGGGCGCTCCGCACAGGATCCTGGTGAACGGCATCAATCCCGGGCCGGTGCGCACCGACCGCTGGAATGCGCTGAATGTGCGGTTTGCCGAAGAATGGGGCAAGACGCTTCCCGAGGTTGAAAAGATCCGGATGCGGGACAATCCCCTGGGCAGGCCCTGCGAACCCCGGGAGGTCGCCGCTCTGGCCGTCTTCCTGGCTTCGGAGCGGGCCTCGTACCTCAACGGAGCGCTGATCGAGATCGATGGCGGTACCATCCGCTGCATCTGAAGGGAAGAGATCGGACGCGAATCCCGCAGCTCGCCTCGGGAGTCAAAGCGGTGGCCGTTCAATGCAGGAGCGAAGGATCGGAAACACGGGAATGGGAAAGGAACCCGTCAAGTGAAAGAATCGGATTTGAAATACAGCAGCGTCGAAATTGCCGATCAGATCGTGACCATCACCATCAACCGGCCTGAAGTCCTCAACGCGCTTCATCGGGATGCCCATTTCGAACTCTCCGGGATATTCGACGAATTCGCCGGGGACCGGTCATTGCGCGTGGCCATCCTGACGGCGGCGGGCGATCGGGGTTTTTGCGTGGGCAGCGACCTGAAATCGAAAGCCAGAGTGGGAAAACCGCTCGAGCAGGCTGCGGAAACGCCACCCACCGGATTCGCCGGCCTCTGCACCCGCTTCGATCTCTACAAACCGGTGATCGCGGCCGTCAATGGCGCGGCGATCGGCGGAGGGCTGGAGGTTGTGCTGGCCTGCGATCTGGCGGTGGCGGCGGAGCATTCGGTCTTCAGCCTGCCGGAGCCGCGGGTCGGGCTGGCCGCCGTCGGCGGGGGCGGCATCTCCAGAATGGTCCGGCAGATCCCGTTCAAACAGGCCATGCGCCTCCTGCTGACAGCCCAGAGGATCACCGCCCGCCAGGCCCTGGAGATGGGCCTGATCAACGAGGTGGTTCCTGCCGATCAGGTTCTGGCCAAGGCGCGTGAGTTGGCCCGGGAGATCGTTCTCTCCGCGCCGCTTGCCATCGAGGCTTCGAAGGCGATGGCGCTCGCCAGCCTCTCCTCTTCTCTGGAGCGGAGCATCCTGGACTACCACCCGGCGGCGATGCGCATGCTGTTGAGTGCCGACGCCAAGGAGGGGCCTTTGGCCTTTTCCGAGAAACGTGCTCCGCGCTGGCAGGGCAAGTAGTCGGGGTCCTCGAAGAGCATACAACGGGATGCCCCACGCATCGGTGGAGTGCAAAGCAATACAGGCCGCCCTGCCCGAGCCTCGCGGGGTGGCAGGCGGGCGAAGAGATCAATGCAGAAGGGAGAACCTATGAAAGCAGTCGTACTCACGGAACAGAAGCATATGGAGATCAGGGAGATGCCGAAGCCCGTCCCGGGGAAGAAAGAGGTGCTGGTGCGGGTTCGGCAGGTGGGCATCTGCGGATCGGATTATTCGAAATACCTGGGATACCTGGGAGGGATCATGCCCGTCATCCCGGGCCACGAGGCCATCGGGGAGATCGCCGCCCTCGGTCCGGAGGCGGAAGGGGTCCGCATCGGGGAGCGGGTGGCGATCCAGCCCAACTTTGCCTGCGGAACCTGCGAGATCTGCAAGAGCGGGATGGAAAACGTCTGCCCCAACAAGGTCCGGTTGGGTCTGGACGTGAACGGCGCCTTCGCCGAATATGTCGTGGTGCCCCGCAAGTATGTCTGGAGTCTGCCTGAGGGGCTCTCCGATTCGGACGCGGCCCTGACCGAACCGCTGGCCGTGGCCGTGCACGGGATCGCCAAATGCCCGCCCACGCCGAAAGACAAGGTTCTCATCTACGGGGCCGGCGCCATCGGCATGTTCTTCATCCAGTTGGCCGTCCTTTCCGGCGCGCGTGTGACGGTCATCGATATCGCTGAACCCCGCCTGGCGGTCGCCAGGAAACTGGGGGCCGAGACTTTCAGTTCGGCGGAATCCCTGGAGGCGGCTTCCGGGGGCTTTACGGTGGTCTTCGAGACCAGCGGAACTCCGGGTGCGATGGCGAATATCGTCAAATGGTGTGCGCCGGGCGCCACGATCGTCCATCTGGGTCTGCCGAAGGCGGACATCACCTTCCCGACCTTCTTCATCACCCGCAAGGAGCTGGTCATCAAGGGGTCTTCGATCTATCTGGACGAGTTCCGTACGGCGATCGACCTGTTGAAGAATGGAAAGATCCGCACGGACCTCTTCATCACGAATGTCTACCCCCTGGAAGAACTGCCCAGGGTTATTACCGATTTCCCGTCGCCGAACCGGGTCAAGGACCTGATCCGGATTTCTTGAAGGCGATCGATAAAGCGTCTTGACAATGCCATGTGACTACCGGTAGGATACCGATAAACCATGAAATAGAGTTCCGTACTGTGAAACATCGGGGACGATCCCAACAAGGAGGATGAAAGATGTCAGAAACCTACACTTTGGTCGATGCGACCATGAAGGTCATTCAGGATCGCCGCAGCATCCGGGAATGGACCGATGAGCCCGTTTCCGAAGAGGACCTGGCGATGATTCTGGAAGCCGGCCGGCAGGCGCCATCGGGAGAGAATGCGCAGCCCTGGCGCTTCATCGTGGTCAAGGATCCCCAGACGCGCAAGAAGCTGGCAGCCCTGGCCGGGGGGGGGAGCGGACGCCGCTTCACGGCGGAGTTCGTGACCCAGCAGATGCAGGCAAGATTCGCAACCCTGCAGGACGAGGCCAAGAAGAAGGCCGCTTTCGAAAAGCTGACCTCGGGGCAGGTCTCCCAGTTTTCCGAGAATGCGCCGGTCACGATCATGGTCTGCGGCAAGAAGGATGTCTGGGATACGCCCTTCGATACTTCGGCCGCCATCGAGAACATGCTGCTCATGATCACGGCGCTGGGCCTTGGTGCTTGCTGGGTCATCGCGGTCTGCTTCGACGTCCGCGAAGAGGAAAGGACCAAGGAACTGCTGGGCATCCCGGAGGGGTTCAAGACCATCAGCTTGATCTCCGTCGGCCATCCGACGCGGCCGCATCGTCAACGTCCGCGCCTCCCCATCAACCAACTCGTCTTTACCGAAAAGTGGGGAGAGCCTTACTATAAGGAGAAAGTATGAACAGCGAAACCATTTCACGAGACTACGCAAACGATATCATCTTCGAGTTGGAGAAGGCTTTCTGGGACGAACGGGGCAAGGGAGCGCGCTTCCGGTTGACTACCCTGGGGCGCGATTTCTTCAGGACCAAATGCCTTCCGAAGATCCAATCCAAAGAAATACCCGATATGGTGAAGGTGATCGAAAGCGTTCTCCAGGAGAACGGGATCATCAACGGAATGTCCGTGACGATCGACGGGCGTCTCCTCAGGGTCAGGATCGAAGGGTGTACGCACCGGCCGGTTGAAGAGCGGATGCTCGCCCATGAAACCAAGCCTTTCGCGTGCCTGCCTGCCAACATGATCGTGCTGGCCGTCGATGAGGTGTTGAACCGTCCCGCGGAGTTGGCTGAGATCAAACTGGTGGATGGAGCCTGCGAGGCTCTGATCGTTCTGTTCGATAAGAAGCCTTTTTGATGAGGAGGCGTGGTGGGCACGGCCGGGGTTTTGCCCCGGTCCGGCTCGAGCCGGACCGGTTTATGGATCCCCCGAACCGGGGAAACCCGGCCCGATCGGCGACGTGAATGATCGGCGGAACAGATAGTCGGACAAGAAAGGGCTGTTGCCGGCCTGAAGGAGAGTCAGGATATGCCGTATATGGTAAGCGATGATTGTGTGCTTTGCGGCGCTTGCGTTTCCGGGTGTGAAGTGCAAGCTATCAAGGAAGGGGAGACCAAGTGCGAGATCGATCCGGCAGTGTGCATCGAATGTGGCACCTGCGAAGCCAACTGCCCCTGCCAGGCGATCAGCTTTGTGGAGGAGGATGCGGGGACCGCCGGAACCCCGACGTAGGCGGCTGCCCATGCCATAAGCACGGTTGTGCCTTTCTTCGGGTATTGGAGGATGAAGCCCATGGATGCCCTGTTCGCGTCTCTTCAGAAAACAAGCAAGTGGCTGGCCGTCATCGCGGGCATAGCGCTGACGTTTATGATGCTGTTGACTGTAACGGACGTCACCATGCGGGCGTTCGGCATGCCCTTCAGAGGAACTTATGAAGTGATCAGCCTGGCCCTGGGTCTGGTCATCGGATTTTCCATTCCCCTGGTTTCGCTGAACAAGCAGCATGTCTACATGGATATGTTGGTGGAAAGACTTTCGCCGCGGAACAAGGCGATCATGAACATCCTCCTTTTTGTGTTGATCGGATGCGCCCTCTTCATTATCGGCAATGAATATCGGATCTCGGGGGAAACATCCCCGACGATCATGCTTCCCTTCTACCCGATGGCTTACGGCATCGGGGTGTGCTGTTTCATCGAATGTTTCGTTTTC
>JAJFTY010000015.1 GCA_021372695.1 Deltaproteobacteria bacterium | reverse complement strand
GATGCTTTTCTTTGCGTTCCTCGGCTACGGCATGCGGAAGCTGAATTTTGACCCGGCCCCGCTGCCCCTGGCTTTCGTCCTGGGTCCCATGGTCGAGAGATCGCTCCGGCAGTCGCTCCTGATCTCCGGCGGGGATGCGACAATCTTCGTGTCCAGGCCGATCTCGGGGGCGCTGATCGCCGTTTTTGTCCTCCTGGTCGTCGGGCAGTCGGCGTTCTTCATCAAACGCAAGCTGGGAGGGAAGAAAAAGAGATCCGCATAGCCAAGGGAAGGGAAATCAAATCAATTACCGGTGAAGGAGGTGCTGAACACTGACTTCAATTCAATTATAGGAGGAAACAGCTATGGATCTATCGAGGAGAACATTTCTCACGGCGGCAGGGGCGGCCGCTACATTGGCGATGGTGCCGGGGAAGGTCCTGGCCGATCGCTGGACCGGTACCGAGGGCGTCCGCCTGCCCGATGCGCTCGTCCAGGTGCTCGACGACCGTTTTGCAAAGTACCGCATCTCGCTGGCGAAGGTTGAGCGGCTCTGGACCGGCGCCATGTGGGCGGAGGGGCCGGTCTGGTTCGGGGACCAGCGTTGCGTAATCTTTAGTGACATCCCCAACAACCGGATGCTGAAATACGACGAACAGTCGAAGCAGGTCACGATCTTCCGTCAACCCTCGAATTTCGGGAACGGGAACGCCCGCGACAACCAGGGGCGCCTGGTCACCGCCGAGCACGGCGGCGGCCGGCGGATCACCCGGACCGAGTACGATGGCACCATCACGGTCATCTGTGACAAGTTCGAAGGCAAGCAGTTCAACTCGCCGAATGACGTGGTCGTGAAGAAGGACGACTCCATCTGGTTTACCGATCCCCCCTTCGGCATCGGCGGACACTACGAGGGATACAAGGCCAAGCCGCTCCTGCCGTGGGACGTCTACCGCTGGAATGCGAAGACGAAGCAGGTCGCCATGGTGGCGAACGACATCAAGGGGCCGAACGGCCTGTGCTTCTCTCCCGATGAATCCATGCTCTACATCATCGAGGCCCGGACCAGCCCGCGCCAGATTCGTGTCTATGATGTGACGGCCAACGGAACAAAACTGACAAACTCCCGGGTCTTCACCACCAACGGGCCGATGGCATCGGACGGCATGCGCTGCGATCGGGACGGCAATCTCTGGGTCGGCGTGGGTGGCGGCGAGGGAAAAGACGGTGTGGCGATCTATGCCCCCGACGGGAAGCAGATCGGGATGATCAATACGCCCGAGCGGGTGGCGAACGTCTGCTTCGGCGGTCCGAACCGGAACCGCTTGTTCATGGTGGGAACCACCTCCCTGTATTCGCTGTACACCGAGACAGAGGGCGCGACCCTGGGCTAGGCCTTCTGCTGCGTCTGTTCTTCACCGGACGGGGAGCGCCAGACCACGCTCCCCGTGTTTTAGTTTCTCCCTGACTCGTCCCGCAGTCGCCGCTAAACAAGGTCAGGGGCGGGGGCCTGATGCTTGCCGAAGCCACCCGCAGCGGCAAAACCTAACGAGTCAGGCGGCCCCGACCGTGCGGCAACTGAGATATTTTCCCAAGAGGTCGGCACGGGCAGGCACGCCGCCGAGAAGGTGGCTGAACTGGTCGGCGGCAAATTATTTTTTATGATGGCGGAAACATATGGAGTTTCATTAACTGATTTGACAAGGAGGAATACTATGGCTCACCTGCGAAAAGTTACCCTGTTCCTGGCCCTGCTGCTGGCCGCAGCACTCATGGCCGGCGGCCTCTGCTTCGGCGCCGAGAATTACCCGACCAAGCCGATCCAGGTCATCGTTCCCTACGCGGCCGGCGGCTCCAGCGACGTTC
>JAJFTY010000014.1 GCA_021372695.1 Deltaproteobacteria bacterium | reverse complement strand
TTGAGGCCGCTTCGTGAAAACGCCGGACTGGTCTATTCTCCCGCCCCCTTTCCGACCCGATTTTCGTCCGCGTTCAGACACATTATCGGGAAGCCGGCGCGAGAACTTTAGCAGCCGTTGACGAATATTTTTTTGTGACGGCACTTTTAAAGTTCCATCATCGATCTGCCGATTATGGGAGAAAGATCTGAGTAGAAATGGGGGATCATCATGGCGGGTTTAGCAATGGCGGGCGTATCTTCGGAAGTGATCGATTATCTATTCTCATCGACGATCGCCAACTCCCAGGCCAACCTCGATTCGCTGGCGGGCAATCTTCTCGGACAGGGAATCGACCTCTATCAGAAAGGCGATTACGGCCGCGCGATCAGCGCCTTCAGAAGATCAGCCGCCCTGTCTCCCTTCTCCGACAACACCGCCAAGGCGTATGATTACATGGGTAAGGCCTATGTGAAACAGGAAAAGACGGCTGAGGCAATCAACGTATACCAGGAGGCCGCCCGGATCTTCCCGACAAACGATGAATTCCGTCTTGCCCTGGGCGACATTTATCGGGATCAAGGAGAGCAGGAAGAGGCCCTGAAATCATATGAGGCGGCCGTTCGGCTCAACCCCAGTTCCGCCGACAGCAGGTACGAACTGGGCCAGTCCTACCTCAACGCCGGCCAGTTCGACGCGGCGCGCGATCAATTCGCCCAAGTTGTCCGGCTGACGCCTACGAGCGCCGCCGGCTACTACGGCCTGGGTCACACGGCGCGCCTGGCCGGGGAGTATCAGGACGCGGTTTCTCAGCTCAACCAGGCCATCAAGGTGAATCGAAATTTTGAAAAGGCATACATCGAGTTGGGATATACCTATGCGGATCAGGGAGATTTCCAAAAGGCATCGGAAAAGGTCGCCGAGCTCTCCGCAAAAGGATCGTCGCAGGCAAAAGTCCTTGAACTTTACATTGCCGGCGTCGCGCAGCCGCAAATACTCCATGGCCAAAGTTCGGATGGATTCAACACCGCCCTGGGTCGGGCAACGCGGCTCTCCCTGATGGATTCAAGCCTGGCAGCCCCCGGCAGCACGAAGCTTTTTTCCATGAGTTTCGCGTTTTCCAAGGACATGGATCGGGCATCCGTAATCAACCGTGACAACTGGACCATCACACGGGCTTCTCTCTTGGCGAACAGAGGCGTCTATAACGGTGGACTGACGCCGTCGAAAACCGAGGCCACGATTCTTTCAACTCCGGCTGCGGTCACCTACGACACCGAAACGAACACGGCGACCATCCGTTTCCGGATCTCCCAGAACGCCGCAGCCGATGCCACGATTGACCCGGCCCACATCGTTTTCAAGTTCTACGGCCAGGATGCCTACGGAAAGGCGATGGACACGTCCGCCGACGAGTATAGCGGATTCTCGGAAATTGTCTGAATTCGGATGACCATGCAACGGCCCGCCGCTTCAAATAGCCGTGCCCGAGGAGATTCGGCCGGCGATCCCGTCCGGCGGAAGATGGCCTTCCGGCCGGCCAGGGTGAACCCGCTCACTCTTTTGGAAAATATTTTCTAAAGTCTTCTCTTCGGATGCCGATGACTATGGTGAAAGAGTTGGTGTGTTCGGCAGGAGGTTCGTTATGACCATATCGGCTTATCAGATTGACAGCGTGATCAGTGCTTACAGCAAGCAAAACCGGATGAAAATACGGTCATCCCGGTTACCGGGCGAGGTGGGCACAGCCAAACCGGTTGACATCGTATCTCTATCCCCCAAAGGGATCGAGGCTGCCGAAGCCTTCAAGAAGATCTCCTACAGCCTGATCGATGTCATCATGAAGGAGAAGGATGGTAACAACCCTGCATGACACTCCTTGCCATCTCTACCATCCTGCCTGATCGTTCCGGCGCGGGAAAAAATTGAGGGAACTCTTCAATGGCTTCACTGGCACTCGCAGAAGAAAGATACGGCGAACGCAAGAGAATTCTTGTAGTGGACGACTATGCGCCCACGAGAAATTTGATCAGGGAGGCGCTCGAACAGACGGAAAATTACGAGGCCAGCGTCGCGGAGAATGGCCTCGCGGCACTCAATCTTTTCAAAAACGGCCGCTATGACATGGTCATCAGCGATGTCATGATGCCCGGCATGGGCGGCATGGAGTTGCTCAAGGAATTGCGCAGGATCAATCCCGCTACCCCCGTGATCCTGATCACGGCCCAGCCGGCCATGGAGCTGGCCGTTTCCGCCATGAAAAACGGCGTCGTCGATTTCCTGAAGAAGCCCTTTGACATCGACGGACTTCTGTTCAAGGTCGATTTGTACCTGCGCAATGAAGGCGTCCTGGATGAAGCAAACCGCCTGGAAACCAACGACCTGAACGGGGCAAGGGAACAGCTGTCGCTGAAAAGCTACATCTATGAGACCATCGAAAAAGCGGCGGGCGGCAACGACGAAATATTCGAAACCATCGTCGAACTGGCCATGAGAATCGTCGAGGGACAAAGTTGCGCATTCCTGCTCTTTGACGAAGAAGATGGAAAGTTCTATCCCAAGGTAGAGAGGGGAAACGACTGCGGTTTTTACGGCGCAAACACCATCCCCACCCTGACGGACCTGTTCAGGGAAGTTGTCGATAAGAAAGCCGCTGTGATGATCCACTCCGACAGCGATCCGTTCATCTCACCCTCCCTGATTTGCGCGCCTCTATTCATCCGCGGGAACGTCCTCGGCGTGCTGAGCGTCCGGAAGAAAGCCACCGCGGGCATATTCGGAGAAAATGACCTTCACCATATTCTGAGCCTGGCCAAAAGGGCGTCGCTCAACCTTGAGAATAAGATCCTTTATGAGAGCATCTACGCCAACCTTACGAGTACCTTCAAATCTCTCGTCGCTTCGATTCAGGTGCGGGATCATTATACAGAGGAGCATTCCAGCCGGGTAACCGAGATGGCCGTTCGGATCGCCGAAGGCTTGAACTGCACGGCAGGGGAAATCGAATGTCTCAGGCTTTCCTCGCTGCTGCACGACATCGGCAAAATTGCCATTCCCGATAATATCCTGTTGAAAGAGGGAGGGTTATCGACCGCGGAATACGCCGTCATCAAAGAGCATCCCCGCGTCGGGGCCGACATATTGAGCTATGTGGTACTGCTGGACAAGGAGAGAAAGATCATTGCCCACCACCACGAAAGATGGGATGGCAGAGGCTATCCGGACGGAATATCCGGCAATGAGATCCCGCTGCTCTCCCGGATTCTCGCCGTCGCCGACTCCTTCGATGCGATGGTCAGCGATCGTCCCTACCGCAGGGGACTGAACGTCGACGTGGCGAGAAGCGAACTCATCAAGAATATCAACACTCAATTCGACGGGACCGTCGTCGACGTGTTCCTGAAGATCCTCAATAACCCCGCCCCGGCAGCATTCAACCCCAAAGGATGATGCGCGAGGAATGCGCAACGGATTATTTCCGGTCAGCCATATTCTTTCTGATGAAGCTCTGCAGTCTGATGCCTTCCTGAAAGTCGGGATTGTGCTTGAGCCCCTCTTCCATGGCGCTGTCGGCTGATTTCCAGTCGCCCGCGGCGATATGGGATCTCGCCATGTTGTAGTAAAGACCCTCATCGGTAGGACAGACAAAGAGAGCCTTCTTGAACGTCATGATGGCTTTATCGAAATCTCCGGCCATCCTGGATTCGATGCCGGCCGTATTGTAGATTTCGATGAGCGCATCGGCGGCATCCTCATCCTTTTCGGCAAGACTTCTGGCGGTTGCAAAGTCCCCCTGCTCGACAGGCAGCATGATCTCTTGAATCCTTTTTTGGAGATCGTCCGCCTTGTCGCTTGATGAGTTGTCGTTCTTCTGGCTCTCCATCACCGCCGCAATTTCTTCTTCCTTGATCTGGATCAGCTGCTTCATGAAATCGAGCGCGGTATCGATATCATCGTCCTTGAACGTCACCGGACCGTAGATTTGGCGAAAGGCGCGGGAAGAGGCCAGTTCAGTCTGGAAGGCGTTGATATCCTGGTTCAGCTTCTTTTCATCGGCGGGGAGCATCCTTGTGGTATGCATCTTTTCGAGAGCTTCCCGGAAGCCCATCAAACAAGAGTAGACATTGTCCTTTTGGAGCTGAATCCGGCACTCGTGAAGTTTGCGCGTGATCCGGCCCGCTTCCTCTCTATTGATTTCCGCTGCCATGGCCAAAACCCCTGGAAACAGTGAATTGATTGAATTGATCGATGGATCCCCGTCCAAAATATAGCAAATATCATGCCATTTCTAAGTATGATTCTGGCATGGAAGTTGATTATTCCTGGATTGGAACTGGGGAGAATACCATGTCTTACAACTGCCTTCAGCCTGTCACCAGAATCGAACCCGGACGCCGGACGGTGTCTCTCCGCACGGAAACCGATTCTCCGGACTTCAGGGCGCTGATGGAGGAAAACCTCCGCAACAGGCAGGATGGTTCAAAAACGACCGAACCGCCGGTATCCAAAGAACAACTAATTGATATCGTTCATAAGATCACCCTGCAGATGGATGCCAGTCTGATGCGGGTCTTCGCTATGGAGGCCGACGCAGATGCCGGGACTGGCTATCCGGGACTCTGGAAACGGTCCCCGATTCCGTCCGCAGATTCGTCAAATAAACAGCACCCCGATCAAAACATTGACGCGACCGATCCCGGCAGCCAACTTGACAGCGCCGAGCCGCGCAGTCCGATCGATATCGCCATCGACGAGGCGGCGCGAACCCACGGCGTCGATCCGGCCCTGGTCCGCAGCGTGATCCAGACCGAAAGCAATTTCGATCCGAATGCCACCTCACCCAAAGGTGCGATGGGATTGATGCAACTCATGCCGGAGACGGCCCGGGAGTTGGGGGTGCAAAACGGGTATGATCCCGTCCAAAATGTCTCGGCGGGGACACGCTATCTCAAGATGCTGTTGAAGCGATACGACGGAGATGTCTCCCTCGCGCTCTCCGCGTACAACTGGGGGATGGGCAATGTCGAGAAGAGACCTGAACAGATGCCGAAGGAGACGAGGCGGTACGTGGATCAGGTAACGCGCCGTTATGCGGCGCTGAAGGCCTGACGCAATCGGCCATCACGCATCATTCTGAGTTCTTTCCATCATGGGAAAGATTCTGGTGATGGGCCGCTTTTCTCGCCCTTTCCAGCTCCACGACAAGGTCTATCTCGCCCAGGGTGACCTTCAAACATCTGGCCACCTCTTCCCGACTCAGCCCCTGCTCTACCAATAGGACGATCTGCGCGCATTTCTCGCCGTCGGAACCGATCAGCTCCTCCGTGGACCGCTGGGCGGAGAGTTGCTGGATCAGGGATTCCGCCTTTTCGATGAGGATGACGATCCTCTTTTCCCGATTGTCGAGCTGCCGGGCCAGTTTGTTGAGCCGCTCCTCACTTTCCTGGACAGTCCGGGAAAAAAGATCCGTTGATTCCAGTGATTCCTGCATCAATTTCCCGAGCTCGGCTATGGTTGTGCGATCGGTTTCCGGCTTCCTCGCCATGCGCTTGTTCAGTTGATACAGCAGAACTGCGATGATGACGAAGAAGATGGCATCGATGATGATCGGGAAATAGGTCGATGACAAATTGCAGCCTCAGCCTCCTCTTTACTGGCGATATCGGATCCGGATGGTCAGCAGATCCGTGTTTTCATCGTGCGAGATTTCAACGTCACCACCGGCCAGACGGCAGAGCATCAGTGCGCAGATCGTATTGATCCCGGCGTCCGATACGCCCACCGGCAGGCCCGGTTCGGCGCCGACGGTGGACAGGATCTCGCGCCATCCCGGAATCAGGCTTTCGCCGATTTCGCCGATGGTCACGTTCACCCATTGATCGTCGCTGGTGGTGATGATTCGCAATGTCTTGTCATCCTGTCGCTGGGCATTCTTGGCAGCCTCGCGAATCAGCATCCAGAAGGCGATCGAATAGTGGGCCGTTTTTCCAGTGACGGACGGCACTCCCGCGTCCAGACGAACCTCTTTTTTGACGTTATGCTTGATGTCGAGGTAGAAATCGGCAAATCCCAACTCCGCCTCGATGAGTTGTGAGAGATTCAGGCTTCCGGCATCCTTTGTATCGAGCGAGTAAAATTTCCCCGTCGCCATGCGGAACATATTGTAAAACTCTTCGGAGGCATCGTTGATCGCGCGGATATCGGACAGTAATTTCTTGAAATCGGCGCCTGACTCCCTTTCAATCTCCGGATGGCGAGCCTCGATCTTTCTGACCACCTCCTCCAGACGCCTCTGCATCAATTTTGACCGCCCCATGATGCCATTCAGAGGATTGGCAAAATTATGGAAAATCCCCGGCATGAGTTCTCCCAGAAACGTGGCGACGAATCTCTTCTCCAAGAAATCATACACATCGGCTTCGGTCATATTTCAGTCCTCACGATGGGTGCCGGAGGCATGCCCCGGCACTGTTTTGTGGCACGTCAGCCGGGAATCAAGGGAGTGCCGGGCACCCGGAAAAATCAATCCACTTCGTACCGCGTAAAATAGACCTCTTTCACCGGATTTCCGGCGAACAGCTCTTTCAATCCACCCTTCAGCTTTTCCTTCAGGCGGCCGCGCCCCTCGGGCGAGAGACCTTCTCGTGCAGGTTCCCCTCTCAGAAGATCATAGATCGCCCTTCTGACCTCGGTGCGATCTCCATCGGCGGCGTTCGCCGCTCTCGGGTTCTCCAGTTCAAGGACGAGATCGCAGAAAACGATCCGGGGATTGCCTTTTTCATCCCTCTGGTCCACCACCATACCCTGACAGGGAACGCCTTGAATCCCACCCGCTGGAGAGGTCACGGTTGCGGCCGGGCTTTTCAATCCGGCCGCGACGTCCTCCTCCAGGCTCTGATAGATGCCGACCCAGGCGCCGGCCGCCAGGCCCAGCAGTGCGAAGGCGATCAAGACGATCCGGAAGAGCGGCCTGCGGCTCCACTTTAATACCATCGATCGGAAATCGCCATCGGTTTGTTCCGGGGAAAGTGCGGTTTCTTCCACTTTTTCCAGAACCGCCTCATCCAGAGGAGTCCCTTCATCGGGTTCCTCAGGGGCGATCTCCAGGATGTCGAGCTTCGCTTTTTTCGCCATTTCCCGTTATGCCCTCAACCCCGGCCCTGACCGCTTACTTCGCAAAAAGGGCACGCATCTGCTGGATCGTCTGCGGAAAATCGATTTTTTCATGGATGTCCTGTTTCAAAAATCCGTTGACCCGGTCAATCATGGAAATCGCATAGTCGATCTCGGGATTGCTCCCCTTCACGTAAGCCCCGATGTTGATGAGATCTTCCGCTTTTTTGTGCGTGGCCAGGATCTGGACAATCTTCCGGGCCATCTGCCTGTGCTCATCGTCCACGACATCCAGCATGACCCGGCTGATACTGTGGAGCACGTCGATCGCGGGATAGTGGTTCTTGCCGGCCAACTCACGTGTCAGGACAATGTGGCCATCCAGAATCGACCTTGCCGCGTCTGCGATCGGTTCGTTGAAGTCGTCGCCCTCCACCAGAATCGTGTAGAGTCCCGTGATGCTGCCGCCGTGTTCCATGATCCCGGACCGTTCGAGCAGTTTGGGAAGGAGGCTGAACACGGAGGGGGTATAACCTTTGGCGGCCGGCGGCTCGCCCACGGAGAGACCGATCTCCCGCTGGGCCATCGCAAATCTCGTCAGGGAGTCCACCATCAGCAGAACATTTTTCCCAAGATCCCGGAAATACTCTGATATCGACGTTGCAACGTATGCGGCGCGCATCCGTATCAGGGGGTGCATGTCGGATCCCGCCACAACAACCACAGATCTGGCCAATCCCTCCTTGCCGAGATTCTTTTCGAGAAACTCCCGGACTTCTCTCCCCCGCTCGCCAATCAACCCGATGACATTCACATCCGCATCCGTATTCCTGGCCATCATGCCGAGCAGAATGCTCTTGCCGACCCCCGACCCGGAGAAGATGCCCATTCTCTGCCCTTTTCCGCAGCTCAGTATGCCATTCAGCGCCCGAATACCGAGATCCACGGGTTCGGCAATGCGTCCCCTCGCGAGCGGATTGATGGGATCGGCATAAATCGGATATTCACCTTCACATTCGAGCGGCCCTTTGTTGTCAATCGGATTTCCCAGACCGTCGATGACCCTCCCCAAAAGACTCTTCCCCACGTTGACACCGGCCTTCCGGCCGAGGGAAACGATCTTGCACCCCGGGCTCAATCCCTGAATGGTCTGCAACGGCATCAGAAGGACCTTCCCCTTCTTGAACCCGACCACTTCAGCGGTGACATGCCGGTCCGAACCGGACGGGAAGATGCCGCAGAGCTCACCGATCGACGAGGCGGGGCCATTGCCCTCCACCACCAATCCGATGATTTCGGTGACCTTCCCATGAATGCGGATGGGATTCGTCTGACCGAGGATGCGGTGGTATTTGGCAAAGTCCATCATGCTTTTTGTCGGCTCTTCCCGAAAATATGCCTCATCTCAAAGCGCCGGTCATCGCCGCTTTGATCTCATTGCATTGCTGATCGAGCCGCGCATCCACTTCACCGCATAAGGTTTCGATGATCGCCCCGCCGCGCTGAATGGACTCGTCCTCCGCAAAGGTCACGTTTCGAACCCCGTCAAAGCTCTGCAGAAAGTCGCTCTTGATTTCCATCATGAAGTGAAAATCCTGCGGGTGAACCCGGATCTTCATATTCTCCCGGTCGCCGACATTCTTGATGGCCTCCCTGAGAACGCCCCGGATCACTTCCCGGTTCGTCGCAGCTTCAAGATGAATCACCTTTTCGGCAACGGCCAGGGCCAATTGGAGGATCTCCCCCTCAAGGTTTTCAAGCGTGCTCTTCTTCAGCACCGACATTTCCTTGACGATCTTGGACATCGCCTGCACGGCCTGCTGGGTCTCTCTCCTTTCGAGGTCCCGCCCTTTCCGGATACCGTCCGACAGCCCCTTTTCGTAAGACTCTTGTTCCGCAGCCCGAATTTTTCTGGCAAATGCGTCCTTGACGATCCCGGGATCGGGACCGCTCGCCGACAGGGTGGCGTCCCCCGGCGCCGGACAGAATTTGACCTCATCCGATTTGATCACTTTTCGACGACTGGACAGGCTCATACCGCCACCGTTTCTTCCTTAATTTTCTCTCCCGTAATGCTTTAGCAACTAACATACCATCTCCTCTTCGAGTGGCTTCGGGCCGATGAGGATGATGGTCCTTATCATGGCATTTCTTTTGCAGATTTGAGATCGTTGAAGGTTGAAATTACGAAAAGAGGGTTCTATGACTGATCAGACCACGAGGACGGGACAGCAAAGAGAATTTTCCCGTGTTGATGTCTATATCCCGCTTGAATGCCGCCTTCTGGACAAGGAGGAACATGGATTTGTGAAATCGAGGGTGTCCGCGGACCTGATGCTGGCAGACTTCCGGTTGATGCCCCCCCTGGGAAAGCACCCCCAGATCGACGCTCTGAGTCTATTGAACCAAAAACTGGACAGCATCATCAAGATGGTGGGGCTCCACTATGATGGATTCCATTCGCTGCCTTTCAGGTTTGTCTCCCTCAGCGGAAACGGGATGCAGTTCTCTTCCCCGCAAGCCTATTCACTCGGAGACATCATCGAATGCAAGATGATCCTCACCCTCCATCAATCGACGGCGATTTACACCTATGGGGAAGTGGTCCGCGTCGGGAACCAGGGTAGCGGGTACTTCATCAACGTTCGGTTTACCGCGATCGATCCGGCAATCCGTGACCGCATCGTACAATTTGTTTTCGAGATGGAAAGAGAGATGCTCAGGCTAAGAAAAAGGGATGGTTGATCGGTACCCATGGGTCCCTTTCTAAGGACCATCCCCACCATCACGCCTCCTTCCTCGCGTCATCCAGGCAGACATCGACGTAGAATGAACCGTTTTCCAGCTCGAACGGGATGATGATGCTCGGCCCTCCCAGGACATGGAGTATCGCATGGTCCTTTCCGGAGACGACCGTCGGGATGGCTGCCGAAATATTGAAGCCTTGCGCCTCCAGTTTCTTTCTGGCCACACCGGAGATCATGTTGGTGATCTCTCCCACCGCATCCCTCACCTCATCGTTGATCTCCGCGTATTTTTCGCCCAGCATATTGGAAACGATCATGAGGATGCTTTTTTCGCTGAAGCTCAAAGCCAGGGACCCGCGGGCGGAGCCTGTCATCCCGATAATTCCCGATACATCCCCTTTGGCCTGATTCCCCTTTTTTACATAAGGTTTTCCGACCACGGGTTCCAGCATGGCCATGGTTTTCAGGACATCGATGGTTCCTTCAAGAAAAGGGTTGATAAACTGCACATTCATGATCATTCCTTTCCGCGACCGTTTTTCAGATCTTTTCCAGAATCTTGGTTATTTTATCATTCAGCGTTTCTGCGGTGAACGGCTTCACGATGTAGTTGCTGACGCCTGCCTTGACCGCCGCGATCACATTATCCTGCAGGGCTTCGGCAGTCACCATCAGAAACGGCGTTGCTTTCAGATCCTCGTCGGCTCGAACCGCCTTGAGCAATTCCAGGCCGGTCATGTTCGGCATGTTCCAGTCTGAAACAACCAGATCGATCTTCTGGGACTTCAGAATCTTCAAGGCAATGACCCCATCTTCCGCCTCGACGATATTTTCGTATCCCACCTGTTTCAGCAGATTTCGGATGACCTTCCGCATGGTCGCAAAATCGTCAACCACCAGGATTTTGATTTGCTTATCCATTAAACCCTCCTCGCATCACTTCCCCTCGCTCAGTTCGAACAAACCCTCCGGATCCAGGATCAGCCCGACCCGACCATCCCCCAGGATGGCGCCTCCCGAAACACCCTTGACATACTTCAGAGCGGATCCCAGACTCTTGATCACCACCTCGGCTTTACCGATCACCTCATCGACCAGCAGACATTTCGTGCGATTCGCCCCCTCGACGACCACAACGATCCCCTCCCAGGGGTTCACCCGGGTCGATTTCTCCCCCAGGAGATCTGCGAGCCTGACCAGAGAGAGCAGTTGACCCATGACATTGATGGTCTCACCCTTGTTGACGACAACGTTGTACTGCTCCCGCGAAGGTCTGAGCGTCCTGCGGACGGCCATGGTCGGAACGATATAGATCTCCTGACCCACCTTGACCAGCATACCGTCAATAATCGCCAGGGTCAGCGGAAACCGTGTGATGAACGTCGTCCCTTTCCCCGGTTTGCTTTCGATATCCATCTTTCCGCGCAGCTTTTCGACCGATTGCTTTACCACATCCATTCCGACACCGCGACCCGAAACATCGGTAATCTTCTCGGCCGTGGAAAGACCGGGCAGAAGGATCATCCTGTAAACGTCCTGGTCCGCAATATCCCCTGCCTCGGTGATGATCCTCTTCTCCAGGGCCTTTTCGAGGATCTTCTTCCGGTTCAATCCCCTTCCGTCATCGGAAATCTCGATCACGATGTTTCCACCGCGGTGATAGGCCTTCAGGCTGATCGTTCCCTTTTCCGGCTTGCCGGCCTTCACCCGCTCTTCCGGTGTTTCAAGGCCGTGATCGACCGCATTCCGGACCATGTGGACCAGGGGATTGTAGATTTCATCGACCATGTTCCTGTCGATCTCGGTCTCTTCCCCAACCATTTCGACATTTACGGATTTTCCGGCTTTTTTGGCCAAATCCCGGATCAGCCTTGCCATGCGCTGAAAGGTCTGCCGGATAGGGATCATCCGGAGACTCATCGACGTCCTCTGCAGACTGGAAGTGATCCGGAAGAAGAGAGCGATATCCCGCATCAGGCTCTTATCGGCGTTCACCTGCCGGCTGAGATCCTGCTGAATCATGGACTGGGTGATCACCAGTTCGCCTACCATGTCGATCAAGTCGTCGAGTTTCCGGGTGTCGACCCTCAGGGTAGACGAATCCGTGGACTGTTCCGCCTGCTTTCGGAGCGCCTGGGAGACCTGCTTCGTCGTCGCCTTCCCCTCTTCGATCAGGATCTCTCCGATCTTCTTGGATGACGACTCCTTGGGGGACATGAGCACCTGATCGACATCGTCGGGCGCCAGCACCCCTTCGCTGATGAGGATCTCCCCCAGTTTCTGTTTCGCCGGAATCTCCGGTTCCCCCTTCTCCACGGCCTGGACCCTTTTGAGCAGAGCCGCCAAGTCTATTTGAAGAGGGGCCGGTGTCTGCCCTTCGATCTCGTCTTTCAGCCGCAGGATCAGGGCCTTGAGCGCATCGGCGCCGTCGAGAATGACATCGATCAGCGCGGGCGCCACGCGCAGTTCGTTGTTTCTCGCCTTGTCCAGCAGGTTTTCCAGATTGTGGGCAAGATCTCTGATCTTTTCCAGATTGAGAAACCCGGCCACCCCTTTTATCGAGTGAAAGGGTCTGAAGATGGCGTTGATGCAGTCCATATCCTCGGGATTCTGCTCAAGATTGAGGATGTTGACCTCTATTTCGTCGATATACTCCAACCCCTCCGAGACAAAATCGGCAGCCAGGGAGAGATCCGAGATCTGAGTCTTTTCTTCGGGCGCCGGGGTCTGTTGTTCCTGGGCTGGGGTCGGGCCGGCTGGTGATGGGGTGTCCTGGACCGGGGCAGCCTCCATACCAAGCAAGGTAGAGACACCCGTGAGGGAAACAATGTTTTCCAGAAACGGCTGGACCTCGGCCCGACAATCATTGCCTTGCCCTGCCTGCTGGGCGATCGTCTGCATCAAGGCGATCCCTTTTTCAAAGGCGCTGAAGCCCTCCTCCTTGTCCTTCAATGCGTCGAAGACCATCTTCTCAAGCAGATGGTTCAAGGCGTTGGCCACAGCGGTCAGCGTGGCCATGGAAAGGGGTTCTGCAGCCTTGACAATCTCCTCCAGGCGGTTCATGAATTTACCCGACGACGGGATATCGATCTCCCTGCCGTCGAGGAAAACGAGGTCCGATGCGAGATCGTCAATCGGCTTGCACAGTACGCTGTAGTCCATGGATCACACCATCCTTACGATTTCCGCGGCGATTTGTTCCAGAGGCAACACCTTGCCGGCCGCACCCAGTTTGATCGCTTCCTTTGGCATCCCGAAGACCACGCAGGAGTTTTCGTCCTGAGCGATCGTACCGGCGCCCGCGTTCCTCATCTCGAGGAGCCCTTCCGCCCCATCGGCCCCCATCCCAGTCAGAATGACACCGATGGCATTGGCACCCGCACTTTTCGCAGTGGACTTGAAGAGGATGTCGACTGCGGGGCGCTGATGGTGAACCATGGGGCCGGTTTTGACCTCCACATAATACCTGGCGCCGCTTCTTCTCATCACCATGTGGAAATTCCCCGGGGCAATCAATGCCAAGCCGGGGACGACGGAGTCGTTGTCCTTCGCTTCACGGACGGTCATCTGACAGAGAGAGTTCAGCCGTTCGGCAAAGGCAGTCGTAAAGTTCGCCGGCATATGCTGAACCACCATGATTCCCGGGGAGTTGGCGGGCAATTTTGTCAGAACGGCCTTCAGCGCTTCCGTCCCCCCGGTTGACGCCCCTATGGCGATGACCTTATGGGATGTCTGGGCAAGGGCTTTCAGCGGAACATTCTCAGAATCCGGTGCCGAGGTCTCCTTTTTGATGACCCTCGCCCATGCCGCCCCCCTGATCTTTTCCACCAACTGGGAACTCATATCGCCGACGGTATAAGCGCTGCCCGGCTTGGCAATCACATCCACCGCACCGATTTCCATCGCCTCAAGCGTCAATTTCCCGCCTTTTTGTGTCAGAGAACTTACGATGATCGTCGGCAAGGGATAATATTTCATCAACTTCCGGAGGAAGGTCAGACCATCCATCCGGGGCATTTCGATATCCAGGGTAATCACGTCCGGATGGAGAGCGACGATCTTGTCCCTTGCGACAAAAGGGTCCGGAGCGGTTCCGACCACCTCGATGTCGGGGTATTTGGAAAGCTCCTCCGAAAAGATCTTCCTGACGACAGCGGAATCGTCGACGATCAAGAGTCTGATTTTTTTCAACGCCATCTTCCCCCCTGAGCTGCGATGGGCTCCTCGTCCTGCCCCTTGTGCGGCAGACGACAGGCTGGGACCTGCCTGCAATGGCAAATCGGCTACAGCAATTCCGGCGCGGTCATGGTGAGCCTCATATTACCGCAGTCCGTAACAAAGGTTAAAGTCAACTGATGATCCGCTCCCTCCGGTCCTCGATCGCAATCATTTTGGGGAATGGTCTCAAAGATCGGGATGGAAAGATCGAACACCCGATCCGGATCGAGTTTCCGGACGAAATTCCCACAAATCATGTTGAGGGACTCCTTGACGCAGTCTGCCATAATCGGAAGATCGACCTCATCTTTTTGAAGGTTCAGCATATTTTGGGCCATTGTCTCGGCAATGCCTCTGGACAGAAGCATCTGGATGCTTCCGCAGGTCGAGCCTCCGAAATTGATGGTCGACTTCATCTGGTAATTTCCGCCGTCGCCCCTCAGGGGTTCGGAGAAGATGTAATACATCTTCTCGAACACCTCAAAAATCGCCCTGGTCAGCATTTCTTGAATCATCTTGGTATTCGCCATCGGTTCCCACTCCTATTACCTCGTGGAGGATGCTTCTGATATCTTCCGGCAGAAAGGGTTTCTTGATGAATCCCTTGGCGCCCCGGTCCATGGCATCCTTCATCCGCTCGCGGCTCCCTTCCGTGGAGACGACAATCACGGGGATATTTCGATAAAGCTCATCACGATTCAACGCCTGCAGCAGTTCCATCCCCCCCATTTCCGGCATGTTGATGTCGGAGATGATGACATCCACCCAGTTCCCTTGCAATCTCTCCAGGGCTTCACGACCGTTTCCGGCCTCCATGCACAGGCTCATTTTGAAGCCCGAAATGGTTATGACCTTCTTGATGACGGCCCGCATGGCGCCTGAATCGTCCACAATCAAGACATTGAATGACATAATCCCCTCATCATGAATTTCATCCGATATACATCAGCTCTTTGGCCCTCTCCAATGCATCCAGCAGCTCGATAAAGCTCTTCTCCAGATCGACCATCCTAAGATCGAAATGGCGCATGATGTTCTCCAGGCCCGTATAAGCCAAAGCGTCGAATCCTCCCGTCAGTCCCATCATCAGGCAGGCCTGATCGGACAGGTATACCAGAGACGCGTAGCAGTTGCCCTCTTCCTCAAGCAGGTCGGGCCGGTGATGGTAGGCGATGGCATCTCTGATTTCAGAAGGAAAGTTCCAGTGTTCGGCAATCCGCCCCCCCAGGTTTGCGTGATTGATTCCGATAAACTCCTCTTCGGCCTCCAGGAAGGAGCATTTCGTCTCCTGGACGCGACCGATGATCTTCTGAAAATATTCCTGAACATGTTCTCCCATGATCACCTTGCCCACATCATGCAGAAGCGCTGCCGTATAGAGGACCGGATCCTCGCGCCCCTGGATCTTTTTGCAGAGAATCTGGGACATCAGGGCGACCGCCACGGCATGCTCCCAGAATTCCTTGGCCTGCGACGCGTAACCCTTGCCTCCTTTTTGGAATATTTTCAAAATACCGGCCGTCTGTACGGCACGAACCAGTTGCTGTTGTCCGAGGAAGACCACGGCGTCGTGGATCGTCTTGATCTTTTGTCTCGCGCCAAAGTAGGCGGAATTGCTTATCTTGAGAATATTGGCCGCGATCGCCTGATCATGCTTGATTACGTTGACGACATCGGCCACCGCGTAATCCTCATCTTTGAGCAGTTCAGCCACCTTCTGGATGGAAGCCGGGAAGGCGGGAATCATATCCACGGATTTTAGTATGCTGTCGATAATCATAGGTCTTTTACAGTGCCATTCGAGCTTTTCAGGACGCACCGTCCATCGGAAAGATCGATTCTCATCGTCCGATTGAAATTCTCCCCCGTATCTTCACGGTCAATCAACACGTTGTTTCGCCAGAATATCTTTCTCATAGCCGTAATGTTCTTCTGACCGATTCGGAAATAGTTTGTGTCATCCAGGATATTCGCCCCTCCGGCGACCTTGACGATCATCCTCTTCTTTTCAGCTCCAAGGGCATAACAGCTCTTGAACAGGAGGATAATCCCCGTATCTGCGAACATGGCCGGCATCACCTTCGCCTTGTTTGCGTCCAGCGAAGAATCAGGAAGCATGAAGTGCAAGAGCCCCCCCACCTTTGCAACCGGATCGAAAACGGCAACACCGATGCAGGACCCCAAGGCATAGGTTACAAGCACATCTCCCGGATTGTTGCTCACCTTCACATCGGAAATACCGACAACAATTTCACTCATAGACCGTTACGCCTGCTTCCGGTACACGCTGGGTTCGATATACTTCAACTGATGCGACAAGCCCGTGAGGCTCTCGGAATGTCCGACAAATAGATAACCTCCTCTGTTCAGGCACTGGTAGAAACGGTTGACCAACCCTTCCTGAGTCGGCTTGTCGAAATAGATCATGACGTTTCTACAGAAAATGATATCGAATCGGTAATTTGAGGGAGGTGTATCCATGAGGTTGAACCTTGAGAATTGAACCATATCCCTGATGCTCTTCTTGATCAGGAACTGTCCTTCACAGGCCCCGAAGCCCATTTGGAAATATTTCTTGAGGATCGCGGGCGGAACATTATTTAGCCTCTCCTTGCCAAAGATCCCCGTGCTGGCCGTGTGCAACACCCGCGTGGAGATGTCGGTCGCCATGATTTTGACATCCCCCTGGTACCCGTTCAATGATTCATGGATCGTCATGGCCAGAGAATAGGGCTCTTCTCCCGTCGAGCAGCCCGCACTCCAGATTCTCATTTTTTCGGAGAGTCCGTCCTGCTTTGCCAGGTTCACCTGCAACTTGAGGATATTGCGCAATGTCTGAAAATGGCTCTCCTCCCTGAAGAAATAGGTCAGGTTTGTCGAAAGCGAATCGATCATGGAGATCAACTCGGCGGTGCCCTCGTCGGTCAGGACATGGCGGTAATACTCGCCGAAGGATCTGAAATTCCCCTCTCTGAGCCTTTTGCCCAGCCTCGCCTTCACCAGTTCTTTCTTGCCTTCGTGAAGATTGATGCCGCACTGCTCGTAGACGAGCCGGCTGATCTTCTCGTAATCAATATCCCTCAAGTCAGCAGATGTCATGGTGGCCCGCAAAAAAGATCCTGTTCAATCGATGGCTGCTGAAGGCAGCTTCTTCCACAAGGGTCGCTTCGTTCGCGATCAATTATTCAATTTTTATGCCATCTGTTGCCTGTCCCCGCTACATCGCCTCCCGGTCTTTTTGTCCAGACCAACCCGTATCCCGCTTCGTTCCTGTAACGTTGCCGACAAGCCATGGCTGCCTTGAGCAGTCATAACCGAGAACGGGCAGACAACAGGTCATCCCTGCGCGAATATTTTGACGGAGCTGCAGGGTTGCCTATTGTTTTCTCCCCCGGATTGCCTTATATACGTGCCGGAAATAGTCCCGGCTGACCAATCCTGATGGAATCCTGAAGGAGCCATATGAAGAACGCCAGAATACTGATTGCCGAGGATAATGACCTGAGCCGCGAAAACCTTTCGGAACTTTTGACCACGAACGGCTATGAGATCCTGGCGGTCGAAAACGGCCGGAAGGCCATGGACGCCTTGGTGGAAGAGAAGTTTGATCTGCTCATCACCGATTTGAGAATGCCCCAGGCAGACGGTCTGGAACTGCTCAGGTTCAGCAAGGAGTTGAATCCGGACCAGGTCGTCGTCGTGATTACCGGATACGGAACGGTCAACACGGCCGTGGACGCCATGAAACTGGGTGCATTCGATTATATCGTAAAACCGCTGAAGGACGATCTCGTCAAGCTGACCGTCTCCCGCGCCCTTTCTTACGTCAAGCTCAAAGAGGAGAATTTGACCTTAAAGGACAATCTCCGGGAGAAGTATGATTTCGGAAAGATGATCGGCTACAGCGATTGCATGAAAACCGTCTTCGACACCATCGAAAAGGTGTCGGCATCGGACAGCACGATCATGATCACGGGTGAAAGCGGAACCGGAAAGGAACTGGTGGCCAGGGCCATCCATTACAACAGTGACCGCAGAAACCAGCCCCTCGTACCCGTCAATTGCGGGGCGATCCCCGAAGAGCTCCTCGAGAGCGAGCTCTTCGGCCATGAGAAAGGCGCTTTTACGGGCGCCATTCGAAGCCGCATCGGCCGTTTCGAGCTGGCCCAGGGCGGATCGATTTTCCTGGACGAGATCGGCGATATGAGTCCGGCCCTGCAGGTCAAAATGCTGCGGGTGATTCAGGAAAAGGAGTTTGAACGCATCGGCGGAATGAAGACGATCCGCGCGGATGTCCGGATCATCGCGGCAACCAATCAGAATCTGGAAAAGGCGGTAGCCGAGAAAAAATTCCGGGAGGATCTCTTCTACCGGATCAATGTGATTCCGATTCATCTTCCGCCCCTGCGGGAACGGGGGCCTGACATTGCCATCCTCGCCAACCACTTCCTGTCGAAATTCTGCAAGTTGAAAAAGAAGCACGTTCCTCGCTTTTCACCGGAGGTTCTCCGCTATTTCATCCAGTACCCATGGCCCGGCAATGTGAGGGAATTGGAAAACCTGATCGAAATGTTCGTCGTCATGAAGGAAGAAGGAGAGATTGAGGTGGGAGATCTACCCACGAAACTCCTTGTTCAGGGAAATGCGCCGCCATCCCCTTCTTTCTCAGGACACATCGATCTGCCTGCGGACGGCATCAATTTCAACGAGATGGTAAGCCAGTTCGAAAAGGACCTTCTGCTTCAGGCGTTGGGCAAGACCAGCGGCGTCAAGAACAGGGCGGCCAAGCTGCTCAACCTGAATCGAACGACCCTTGTAGAGAAATTGAAACGTTTCAAGCTCTTGGATGAGAACGCGGTGGCAAATGAGGATTGACGGCGGCCGGGAATCCCTCAAACGTTCCCGGATCTCGGTTCGCGACCCCGATCAGGCGGGAAATCTTCTTGCCCAGCGATCCAGTTTTTCAAAAGCATTTTCCACGGCCTTGAAGATCACATCCAACTTGACCGGTTTCGTAAAAAAATCATCAAAGCCCGCCTCCCGGCATTCTTCGACTTCGAAAAGACCAGCCCAGCCGGTTATCGCGTAAATGATGGAGATCGGTTTGTCCTTCCTGATCATTCTGCACAATTCGATCCCGTTCATGCCGAACAGTTTAAGGTCGAGGAAGATGAGATCGATGTGGTTTCGTTTCAGGATATCGAGCGCCTGCTCCCCATTCTCCGCCAAATGAATCTGATAATCCGGAGGGCCGAAGGCCTGCTGGAAAAGATCGCGAATGGAGCGCTCATCGTCCACAATCAGCAGTTTTCTATCCATCGTTTCATCCTTTTTCCCGGGCCCTTGTCAACAAAATGGCTTTCCCTGCACGTTACCTGACACCCCGAAACGGATCTGGAGATCGCTCGCAATCACCGCAAGTTCAGGGTTTCCGCTTTCCCGTATCATAATGCTGGTAATGCTGAACCAGCTTCGGATTTTTCATATCGTCCTCGGAAATCTTAGATAACATCTCGGCCGTCGAGAGGTCCAGCCTCAGGCGCTTGATCTGCGCCTCCAGGACCGGGATGCGTTTCTTCAGAGCCTGTCTCTTCGATATCTCCATAAAGGGCTTGGACTCGAGCTGCCTGAGGATCTCATCTCTGATGGCCGTGATTTCCCGCAATTTCGTCTTGATCCTCTCCTTCTTATCCGCCCAGCCGGCCGGCGGGGGCGGCTCGGGGGTGGATTGGTTTTCCGACTCGGCAGGCGGGACCGGAGTCTTTTCATTGACGACCCGATATTCCCTCAGCTTCGATTCCTCCGTGCTCTTCTTGATGCAGACATCCACGGCAAACGTACCGTGATCGGTTTCAAAGGGAATCACGATGCTCGGACTCTTGAGGATATGGTTGATCGAGTGGTTCTTCCCGTAGACAACCGATGGGATGGCCGCATAAACCTGCATGCCCTCCTTTTCCATATGGGTGCGCGCTACGCCGGAAATCATGTTGGTAATCTCGCCGACACCGTCGAATACCTCCTGATTGGCCTCGGCGAAGGACTCTCCGAGCATGGAGCCGACAATGTGACAAATGCAGCTCTCTCCGAAACTGATCGCCAGGGAACCAATCATGTCTCCGGTGATTCCAATGATACCGGACACATCACCATCGGCGGCGGCGGTTTTCTTGAGATAGACCTTGCCGGGGCGGGGCTCCAGGAAAGCCATCTTTTTCAGAACTTCAATCGTTCCGTACAGAAAAGGATTAATGTATCTCACATCCATGGGATTCGCCTCGACAACCGTTCCGTGCCCCTCCAGGAACAACCGGTCCTTTCCGGTGAGCATCCTCGGCACTTTCCCTGACGGGAACTGTGCAGATGTCCTCTCTATCAAATAATATGCCAGAAGCTCCGCGCTCCAGATGAAAATCCGATCGGAAACGGGTACGAGGTTTGCAGTCAAAATAGATGAGGCGTCGATGGACTTGAGCAAGGGTTCCCGCCCTATTGCACCTATTGCTTTTATGACCGGCCTCCCCTATAATCTGCGGCAATCAGGAGGATCGGGAGCACGCAGCGGGATCCCGACCGTCCCGAAACCAGGAGAGATGAAAACGGAACTCATACCATCTCAATTGTCCCATGCCTGCCATATCCTGTTCGGGCCGGAAATGGACGTTTCTGCCGATTTTCTCCGCTGCCTCCGGCTGCCGGGGTTAAAGGCCGCCTACCGTGTCAGGGCTCTCGAAACCCACCCGGATCGAGCCATAGCACTGTCTCTGCCGCCCTCCGACCTGGAGGAAAAATTCAAGGAGGTCAACGCCGCCTACAGGGAACTGAACGACTATCTCCAGAACCCCTGGCGACTCAGACTGCTCGTCAGTCCGTTTCCGAAAGGGGAGCCAAGACCATCGGGGATGAGGAACCCCGGGGACGGGGTATGGACAAAAAGGAGCAGTGCATCGCCCAACCGGGTGCGAGAACATTTTTTCATGGGAACGGTGCCGAGCAGGCGGGTTCTCTTCGGCCAATTCATCTACTACTCAGGATGCATTTCATACCGGCAATTGATCGATGCCCTTCTCTGGCAGAAAGTGAGACGGCCGTTGATCGGCCAGATCGCCCTGCGCTGGAAATTCCTCTATGAAGATCAGATCCGGGAGATCCTGAGACAACGCCGCCGGGGGGAGAAATTCGGGGACGCGGCATTGCGCAGCGGCCATCTCATGCCGGAAGAGCTCCGTATGATTCTCGGATGGCAGCGCCTGTTGCAGCCTCGCATCGGCTCCTACTTCGTGGAAAAGAGGCTCATGCCCTTCTCCTTCGTTGAGAAAATGGCAGAACGGTTGCGCCGGCACAACGGAAGGTTCAGTTTCAGATAGGGAAACGCCCGGGCCGGCTCCCATCCCCGCAATCGGCTTTCGCCCATCCGCGAGTCCTGCCGGAACCTCCTCCGCCAGGCGACCCTTTCTTTCGATAGACAGAAAATTGCCGGTCTTGCAGGAAATTGTCAACTTATTGACTTGTCAGGTTCCTGATTCGCGATTGAACCCAACCCGGCCTCCGTACGGGGGCGATCGGCCTCAGGCCACCGCTTTGATCGCATAACAACAATATTTCACGAGCTTTTCATCAATCCATTCATTCCTTTCTTCTTGGGAGATTCTGATTGGCACATATTTTGTTTTAACCGTTCCCGGAAGAAGATTGAATGAACGGTATTCGGGTGTTCATCGTCATCTACCATCAGTAGTAAGGAGGTGCTTGTTTTGGCTGATCTGATCGAAACGCTGACCTCGCTGCAGGAGGCGATCTTCCTTGGGACCGTTGTCGGCATGAATCGAACGGAGCATTCCAACCGTGATTTCCTTGCCAGCTGGAAAACCACCGTCGACACCATTTTGCCGGAATACCCCGATGACCGGCGGCATCCCGCACGAATACGACTCCGTACAGGATACCCCGCAGAGGGTGGCCGGGTGTCCCCAGAACTCTTGGAGAGGCCCCCAAAGTCGGATCATCTCGACGTCATTGTCCTGGACGACGATCCCCAAATGTGTTCATTGATTGCAGAAATCCTTGAAGGATTCTACGCATGGGGGAGTATCCACGCTTTCACCGATTTCAACGAGGCATTGACATTCTGCAAAAGGAAGAAATTGGGGGTGGCCATATTCATCCTGGACGTCTATCTGGATAAAAGGACCGCCTTTGATTTCCTGGATCAGATTTCCGAGCAATGCGCTTGGGCGGCCGAAGACACGGTCATCATCTCGGGTAATGCCAGCGATGATATCGTAAACATGTGCGTCGCGTCAAACATCGCCCATCTGCTGGAAAAACCGATCAAGGTTCATGCGTTGAAACTGACCATCCGGGCGATCGTCGACAAGTATCTCCGGTTCGCCAAGAGGTTCTCGAAGGTTTCGTATCTACCGGCAGCATCGCGGGGATCTGATGCCCTGCCTCCCGGTTTCGGCCGCGACCGATTGAATCGCAGCGCAATGGCGCATATATAACCCGCGCTCCGGCTGACCTTTTGTGGCGGGCAGGAAGGGAGCGGTCCGCTACAGGACAAAGGGGATCAGCCTCTTGGTCTTCTCCATGTAGGTTTCGTAACCGGCAAAGCGGTCCTTCAGAAGGCTCTCCTCGTACAACATCTTGACGACGAGATCGGCGGTCAGGATCAGGCCCGCCACCAGGCGCAAGGGCGTACAGTGGTCCGCGATCAGCGGCCAGATCGCCAGCAATACCGCGGAGTACATGGGGTGCCTGATGAAAGCATAGGGGCCGTTCGTGATCAATCGGGCATCCTGCTTGACCAGTGGGGAGATGTTGGTGTTCCCGATGCCCATCGCCGCGATGGCCCAGATCCCGAGCACGGCTCCCGCAACTTGAAGGATCAGCAGGGGGATGGCGCCCGCGAAAAGCCCGCCGGTCATCAAAACCCAGACGATCGCCGCCCCCTGGATGGCAACCAAGGCGTAGGCCTTGACCCGATCTATTCCCATGGGATGAGCCTTTCTGAGACTTCAGTGCCCAGGTCGTCCGCGCGCCTGTCCCGGAAATTGCTGGCCCTCACGCCGAGCAACCGGACCTTCCTGTTGAGCTCGATTCTTTTCAGGCAGGCAAATGCCGCTTTCCGGATCTCCTCTTCGGAATCGGTATAGTCGGGGATCGTCATCGCCCTCGTGAAGGTCTCGAAATCGTGGAACCGGATCTTGATCGTGACTGTTCTCGCCTGATATCCATGGTCCTTCAGGTCGTCATGAACATCCCTGGCCAACTCCGCGAGGGTCCTGGCGACCACCTGCCAGTTTTTCACATCCTCCTGGAATGTCGTCTCCCGGCTCATCGATTTGGGCTCCCAGTGGGTGATGAGGGGACTCTCATCCATGCCCCGGGAAGCGTCATAAAGGTAGCGGCCGTAGGAGTTCCCGAAGCGTTCGATCAGTTTTTCAAGAGGCCGCTCGGCCAACTGCCCGATCGTCTCGATCCCCTCTTCCTTGAGATGCTCTTCCGTTTTGGGCCCGACCCCATACAGCTTTCGGATGGCCAGCGGCCAGATCTTCGCTTCGATATCGTCGCCACCGATCACCGTCAGGCCGTCCGGCTTCTGCATGTCGGAGGCAATCTTGGCCAGAAGCTTGTTGGGGGCTATGCCGATCGAACAGGTGAGACCGGTCTCCCCTCTGATCCCGGCCTTGATCCGGGCTGCGATCTCCTCATCGGCACCCGGGATCGCCGACAGATCGAGATAGGCCTCATCGATGCCGACATCCTCCATGACGGGGCTGACGGTCTTGAGAACCCTCTTGAAGAGCGATGAAGCGGCGGCATAAGCCGGATAATCGACAGGGAGATAGACGGCACGGGGACAGAGTCTGAAGGCGGTCTTCAGCGGCATGGCGGAATGGATGCCGTATTTTCTGGCCTCATAGCTTGCTGTGCTGACGACACCACGCTTCTGCGGATCCCCCTGGCCGCCGATGACGACCGGTTTGCCCTTCAACTCGGGTCTCCTTCGCTGTTCGACCGCAGCGAAAAAGGCGTCCATATCGATATGCAGAATTCTTCTCATGGGGACGCTTCGGAATCCGGAGGTGCTTTCAGCGTCCTGCAAACAGGATGGACCCCACGACGGGCGCGAAATAGAGCAGGGAAGCGCAGAGGATCGCCCAGCAGGCTTTGTCGATCCCTTTGTGGCAAAAAAGATGCCTCTCCCAATCGGTCGACTCGATGAAACGCCGAAAACGCGAGAGCGGGCTCCGTTTGGCTTCGATCCTGCAGTAGACCGTCCGGGGCTTCCGGATCGCGCCGGTCGGCGCCACGGTAACGGGAACGGTTGCGAAGGTCTTCATGGTTTGGACTCCTTATCTCTCTTATCGGCACAATGACTGAGGATCTTTACGTATGGTATTTTCGGATCACCGCCGTGACCACCCCCCCGAGACGCAGCTCCGCCCTGGGTCTGATGGGAGGATATTTCGGATTTGCGGCCTCGAGATAGACCTGGCCGTCCTGCTTCCTGAAATATTTCAGAGTCCACTCCCCATCCACTTCCGCGATCACGATATCGCCGATATTAGGCTGCCTTCCCTTCTCGACGATCACGAGATCCCCCTCCACGATCCCTTCGCCGTTCATCGAATCCCCCTGGACCTGGAGCAGGAAGGAGGAATCGGGCTTGGCGATCAGGTATTCATCCATCGACAGGATGTCGCAGAAGGCCTCCTCCTCGGGCGACGGGAACCCGGCCCGCACGGAACCCACCATCGGGATCGCAAAGGCGCTGGCTGCAAAGGTCAAATGGCCCTTGGCGCCTTTCCGGAGAATGCCGGCGTCGATGAGTTTGTTGATCCAGAAATTGACGACGCTCTTCGACCTGACGTCGAGGAGGACGACCATCTCGGCGAAGGAGGGCATGCGGCGATGCTCCCTGAAGAAGGCGGCAATGGATTTCTGGACGCTCTGGATGGTTCGCTTCTCGCTCATGAGTCGTTTATATAGAACAATCGTTCTATTGTCAAGCAAAAAAAGAACCCCGAAGCGGATTTTCGGGGTTCTTCTCAGGCCGGGGTATTACCGCGGGGCATTGCGGAGCCATCCGCCCCGCGTGCCGAGACGATCCTGTCGGGGATCGCTTCTCCCGCGGTTGCCGCGGTGAACGCCGCGGGCGGATCAAAGCAGATCGGATAGTTTTTCCAGGGCCTGATCCAGGAGTTCCGGTTTCGGGCCGCCCGCCTGGGCCATGTCGGGCCGGCCGCCGCCGCTCCCGCCGACGAGCGGGGCGACGGCTTTGATGATATTCCCGGCGTGGTAGCGATCCGTCAGGTCTTTGGTCACCAGGCAGAGGAGCATCGCCTTCCCCTCCGCCCGGCTCCCGAGCAGGATGATCCCGGAGCGGAGCCGGTCGCGGAGCTTGTCGCCGAAATCCCGGAGGGTCTTGACGTCGGCCGCCTCCACCACGGCCGCAAGGACGGCGACCCCGTTGATCTGGCGGACGCGCCCCATCAGATCGCCCGAATCCTTCGCCGCCAGCTTTCCCTTGAGTGTTTCGATCTCCCTCTCGAGCTCCCTTTCACGACGGAGCAATTTTTCCGTTCGCTCGGCCGTTTCGAAAATGCCGATCTTCAGGAGTCCGGCCGTTTTCCGGAGCTCCTCCTCCTGGCGACGCGCGTACAGGACCGCCGCTTTCCCGGTCACCGCCTCGATCCGGCGGACTCCGGCGGCCACGGCCGATTCGTGGACGATCTTCAAAAAACCGATGTCGCCCGTCCTTCCCACGTGGGTCCCGCCGCAGAGTTCGCTGCTGAATCCCGCCATGCCGACGACGCGGACCGTCTCCCCATACTTCTCGTCGAAGACCGCCGTCGCCCCCGTCTTCACGGCCTCGGCCAGCGGCATGACCACCGTCTGCACGGGAACGTTCGCCCGGATCATCCGGTTGGCCTCATCCTCGACCCGGGCGAGTTCCTCCTCCTCGATCCGCGAAAAATGGGTGAAGTCGAACCGGAGCCTCTCTGCGTTCACGAGCGACCCCGACTGCTTGACATGCACCCCGAGGACTCGCTTCAGTGCGGCCTGGAGGAGGTGAGTCGCCGAGTGGTTGGCCTCGGTCGCCCGGCGCTCCTCATCGAACACCTGTAGCAACACGGCATCCCCCTTCCGGAGTTTCCCGCACTGGAGCTTCCCGACATGGACGATCAGATTGTCGAGGGGCCGCTTGGTGTCCGTCACTTGGAAGGTCACATCGCCTGAGCCAATGACCATGACTATGCCGGTGTCCCCGACCTGGCCGCCGATCTCGCCATAGAAGGGGGTTTGCGCAACGATGACCTCTGCTTCGTCCCCGTCGGCGATCTCCTCAACGGGCCGGCCCGCCTTCAGCAGCGCCGTCACGGTCGAGCTCCCCTTTGTCACCCCCTCGTATCCGATGAATTCCGTCGCCGCCCCTTCGACGGAGAGGCGGTGGTAGACCTCGGAGATCGCCTCCTCGCCGCTCCCCTTCCAGGATTCGCGTGCCTTTTCCCGCTGGGCTTCCATGGCCTGCTCGAACCCTGCCATGTCGAGGGAGAGGCCATCCTTCCGGACGATGTCCGCGGTCAGGTCGGTCGGAAAGCCGTAGGTATCGTAGAGCTTGAAGACGACTGCGCCGGGGATCACATCCTGTCCGGCCCCCGTGAGCGCGGTCACCTCTTCCTGGAGGATCCGGAGGCCGGAGTCGAGGGTCTCGATGAAACGCTGCTCCTCGCTCTCCACGACCTTGCGGATGAAGGCGGCCTTGTCGACCAGGTCCGGGTAGGCCTCCTTCATCTCGTCAATCACGACCCCGCACACCTCGTTGAGGAAGGGGCGGTCCATGCCGAGCAGCTTCCCGTGGCGCGCCGCCCTCCGCAGGATACGCCGGAGCACGTAGCCGCGCCCCTCGTTGGCAGGCAGGACACCGTCGCCGATGAGGAAGGCGACCGAACGGCTGTGGTCTGCGATGACGCGGATGGAGATGTCGTCCTCGCCGTTCTTCCCGTAGGTCCGCCGGCTGATCCTCTCGATGAAGCGGATGATTCCCGTGAAGAGGTCCGATTCGTAGTTGCTTGTCACCCCCTGGATGACAGCGGCCAGACGCTCCAACCCCATCCCCGTGTCGATGTTCGGCTTCGGCAGGGGGGTCAGATTGCCGGCGGCGTCACGATCGAACTGGGTGAAGACGAGGTTCCAGATCTCGAGATGCCGGTCGCACTCGCAGTGCACGTCGCAGGTCGATTTTCCGCAGCCCGTCCCCGCCCCCTGGTCGTAGAGGATCTCCGAGCAGGGGCCGCAGGGGCCGGTCTCCCCCATCATCCAGAAATTGCTCTTCTCCCCCATCCGGACGATCCTCTCCGTCGGCACGCCCGCCTCCTCGTGCCAGATTCGGAAAGCCTCTTCGTCGTCCTTGTAGATCGTGATCCACAGCCTCTCCCTGGGCATCCCGAGGGTTACGGTGAGGTACTCCCATGCCCAGCCGATCGCCTCCTTCTTGAAGTAATCCCCGAAGGAGAAGTTCCCCAGCATCTCGAAGAAGGTGTGGTGGCGGGCCGTGACGCCGACATTTTCCAGGTCGTTGTGCTTTCCGCCCGCCCGGACGCTCTTCTGGGAGGTGGTCGCCCGCTTGTATCCGCGGTCCTCCAGCCCCAGGAAACAGTTCTTGAACTGCACCATCCCCGAATTGGTGAAAAGGAGCGTCGGGTCGTCCTTGGGAACGAGGGAAGAACTCGCCACCCGCGTATGACCCTTTCCTTCGAAATATTTCAAGAAACTCTCCCGGATCTCACTCCCCGTCATCGCCATGGAACCCTTCCTCCTCTGTCTTTTTCAGCATCTTCATGATGAGGCCCGCGGGGAACCCCTTCCCCATAAGACCTCTGGCCGCTCTGGCCTTTTCCCGCTCGTCGAGGCTGGCAACCGGCCTTCCCCCGATCCTCTTCCGGAGCAGCCGCCTGGCCGCCTCCTCTTCGCCGAGTTCTTCGCGAACCTCCGCGATCACCCGGCTGGAGAGCTCCGGGTCGATCCCCCTCTCCCGGAGGTCGAGGGCGATCCGGCGGTCGCCGGCAAGGCGGTCGATCGCGAGCATCCGGGCCCGTTGCCGCGCGAAGGCTTCGTCGCTCAGATAGCCGAGCTCCCGGCATCGCCCGACCGCCCGGTCGACCGCGTCGTCCGCAAAACCGCACGCCCGCAGCTTTGCCCGCAGTTCCTTTTCGCTGTGCGCCCGGAGGGCCAGGAGGCGGAAGGCCTTTGCCTCTGCCCGTGCGAGCTCGCGCTCCTCGTCCATTCGCCTATTTCGGCTCTTCCCTGACTGCGGCCGTCTTCGGCTTGATGCCGAGCTTCTCGCGGACCTCCGCCTCGACCTGCGCCAGGATTTCGGCGTTTTCCTTCAGCAAGGTCCGGGTGTTGTCTCTTCCCTGTCCGAGCCGTTCCCCCTTGTAGGAGTACCAGGCACCGCTCTTTTCGATAATCCCCTTGTCGGCGGCGAGGTCGAGGACGTCGCCCTCCTTCGAGATCCCCTCGCCGAAGATGATGTCGAACTCCGTCTCCCGGAAGGGCGGCGCAACCTTGTTCTTGACGACCTTGACCCGGGTCCGGAAGCCGATCACATCCTGCCCCAGTTTGATCGCGTTCACCTTCCGGATGTCGAGACGCATCGTCGCGTAGAACTTCAGCGCGTTGCCGCCGGTCGTCGTCTCGGGATTGCCGAAGAAGACGCCGATCTTCATCCGGAGCTGGTTGATGAAGATCACCGTGGTCTTCGACTTGCTGAGGCTCCCGGTCAGTTTCCGGAGGGCCTGCGACATCAGCCGCGCCTGGAGCCCCATCTGGGCGTCCCCCATCTCCCCCTCGATCTCGGCCTTGGGGACGAGGGCGGCCACGGAATCGACGACGAGAACATCCAGCGCTCCGCTCCGGACCAGGGTCTCGCAGATTTCGAGCGCCTGTTCCCCGGTGTCGGGCTGGGAGATGAGGAGGTCATCCGTATTGACGCCGATCTTCCGCGCGTAGGTGACGTCGAGCGCATGCTCGGCGTCGATGAAGGCCGCCAGCCCCCCCAGTCTCTGCGCCTCCGCGACGATGTGGAGGGCAAGGGTCGTCTTTCCGCCCGATTCCGGGCCGAAGATCTCGATGATCCTCCCGCGTGGAACCCCGCCGGTGCCGAGCGCCATGTCGAGGCTGATCGATCCCGTAGAGATCGCGGGGATGTCGGAGATCACCTCCGCGCCGCCCAGCCTCATGATCGCGCCCTTCCCGAACTGCCTCTCGATCTGCGTGATCGCCAGATCGACCGCCTTGGTCCTTTCCGCATCCGCTCCCATATGCACCTCCTCCACCCCTCTTGCCGGCTTATGCTGCTGTTTGGATGTCACCGCCATCTTTTCGGGCTTACGCCCCCTCCTCTCCCGCAAAGGGATACTCTGCGAGCCTCGTGTAGATCGCCCCCCCGGGCGTCAGGTCGCTCTTGAACAGGCAAAGAACGGTTGCCGTGAACCGCCCTGCCGCATAGGTTTCTCTTCTTTCCAGCACTCCGGCAAGGCCGGCGAGCCCCTTCTGGGCCCTGATCCTTCCCAGGGTGAGATGCGGCCGGAAGGGCCGCTCCTCCCGGGGGAAGCCGATCTCCTCGAGCGCCCTTTCCAGCCCCCGCTGGAAGGTCACCAGCCGCTCCGCATCGCCGCCCATCCCCAGCCAGATGACCCGGGGCCGGTGCGGATCCGGGAAAACCCCCACACCGCCGACCGTGAGGTCGAACGGCTGCACTCCCTCCGTCGTCTTTTCCACAATGGCCGAGATGCCGGCGATATCGCTTTCCGGAACGTCGCCGATGAATTTCAGGGTCAGGTGGATCGCCTCCGGCCGGACCCAGCGGATATCCCCGGAGATGCGTCTCCGCAGCCGTTCCTGAATCCGCCCGATCTCCCGGCAGACCTCCTCCGGGGGATCGAGCGCCAGAAACAGGCGGACCATCCTTTCATCCGTCATCCCGCAACTCCCCCATGAGATACCGCCAGAGCATGACGAGCGCGGCCTGGGATGCTGCGACCTTGTTACGGCGCCGCTCCCAGCGGAAGGCGTAGGGCCGGCAGAAGGTCGTCTTTCCGTCGGCAAGCGCGATGAAGGTCGTCCCCACCGGCTTTGCCGCCGTCCCGCCGTCGGGGCCTGCGATCCCGGTCACGGCGAGCCCCAGATCGGTTCCCGCAAGCCTCCGGACCCCTTCGGCCATGAGACGCGCCGTTTCGGCGCTCACCGCGCCATGGTCGCGGATCACCTCTTCGGTCACGCCGAGGAGGCCTGTCTTGGCTCCGTTGCTGTAGGTCACGACCCCGCGTTCGAGAAAGGCGGAACTCCCGGGGATGTCCGTGAGGCGGTCCGTGATCAGCCCGCCGGTGCAGGACTCCGCCACGGCAAGCGTCAGCCGATTCTCAGTCATCCGCCGGGCCACGTTCCCTGCGAGCGTCTCTTCACCCGTCGCAAAGATGTGCTTCGAGAGCCGGGTCACGACCATCTCCCGGGCTGCGCGGAGTTTCTCTTCCGCCGTCTCCGCGGAGGGGTCCCGCACCGTCAGGACGATGTGGTTTTCCGGGAAGTTCGGATAGAAGCCGATCCCCACGCCGAGGCCGGCCAGATCCGCATCGGCCATCGCCTCGTCCACCGCCGATTCGGGTATCCCGAAGAGCTTGAAGGTAAAGGTTTTCACGTGGAGGGCCGACTCCGGAAACGCCTTGCGGAAGAGCGGGATCACCCCCTCCGAGAGCATGCGCCTCGCCTCGACGGGAACGCCCGGGATCACCGCAACGATCTTGCCGTCACGCCGCAGGGCGAAGCCGGCCGCCGTGCCCGCCGGGTTGGCGACGACCTCCGCGCCCGCCGGGAAAAGAGCCTGCTTGGCGTTGTTCTCCGTCCAGCGGAGCCCCCGTCTTTCAAAAATGGCTTTGACGTGCGCTAGGACGGCGGGATCGCTGTAAAGTTCCAGGCCGAAGAACCGGGCCAAGGCTGCGGTCGTGATGTCGTCGGCCGTGGGTCCGAGACCGCCTGTCACGATCACCCCATCCGCGCGCGCCAGCAGATGGACAAGCGCATCATGGATCGCGCCGTAATCGTCCCCCACGGAGATCATCGCCGCGACGGCCCATCCCTGCTCCTGCATCGCGCGGCAGATCATGGCCGAATTCGTGTCCTGGATCCGCCCGCTCGTCAACTCGTTTCCGATCGTCAGTACGCCGACTTTCATGAAGATCCTCGATGTCCGTTTGTTATGCGGAGCTCCGCGCCTCCGCCGTCATATCCCCAACCGCCAGATCAGGATCTGGAGCGCCAGGTTGCCGTAGACTCCCGCCGCCAGATCATCCGCCACCACCCCGCAGCCCCCTGGAAACCTATCCTGGAAGAACCTGGCCGGAAAGGGCTTCAGGATATCGAACAGTCGGAAAAGCAGAAAGCCGAGAACCACGTGGAGCACCGTGGGCGCGACCCAAAAGAGCGTCCACTGGAGACCGGCAATTTCGTCGATCACGATGCATGGGGCGTCCTTCCGGCCGAAGAGCCCCTCCGCGGCATCGGAGAGATACCAGGCCAGGGAGGTGAAGGCCAGAACCGTGACCAGCCAGATCGGCCAGGGCAGGGCCGAAAAGATCAGGTACAGGGGGACGCCGACCAGGGTCCCCGCCGTCCCCGGCGCCAGCGGCGCCAGCCCGCTTCCGAAACCGGTGGCCAGGTATTTGATCCATTTTTCGTTCAGGGGACACCTCAACAGCCGCCAACCGGCCATAAAACCCGCGTGGACCTCGCGGTCCTTCATCCGCCGTCGCTGGAGAACGTGAGGGCACGTCTTAACCCTGAGGGATCCCGGAGACCGCGCATCCGGCATTTCCAACCAGCCTTCACCCATTTTTCAGCCCGGAAGCGCAGCGGTGAAATACGGATTGCCGCGGTAAATTAACCCCTTTCCCCCTTGCTGTCAATGCCGACTTGCCGACTTTCTGCGAAACCTTGCCCGGCCCGGAAAAGCCTCTCGATGATAGAACGATAGTTCTATTATACTGGAAATCGGGGAAAGGCAAGAGATTTTTGGGAGCGCAAAATGGACGAACTGATTTTACATCTCCGGAGCTGGCCGCGGGCGATCCTCCACATCGCGAACAGACCCGGCTCCACGGCGAAACCGAGCGCCAGCGCCTGGGGCTGCCCCTCTTCCAGGCGTTCGGAGAGAGTTCCCATGAGGACCCGCCACCGACAGCCGATTCCGCCCGATTCGCCCTGTGCGCCTTCTCAGGCTTCGGATGCGCCTTCCTGCCGGTTCACGATCCGGTCCGCCTCCTTGAGGATCCGGAGCTCGGCGTAATCGTAGCGTGAAGGCGAGTGGTGGTTCCCGACGATCTCGGAGACTTTGATGATTTTCTCCGGGGGGAAACCGATGCTCCCGAGCAGCGCCTCCACAACCGGAGGCCCGTACTTCTCCTGGGTTCTCCCATTGTTGTACCCGAGCACTTCCTCGGAGGGCTTGATGCCGACGTCGTGCAGCAGGGCCACGGCGATGACGACCTCCCGGTCGCAGACCGGGGCTTCCTCCATGATCCGCTCCGCATGCCTCAGAACCTCCAGGGCATGGGTGATCCTGCGGAAGTCATCTCCGAAGTAGTCGACCAGGAGCTTCGCGATCTTCCCCTTGCAGTGGTCCATGGCGGCCTCCGCATCACGGGTACGGGCTCCCCTTCCCGCCCCGAGGGCGAGAGGGGCCGCACTCTCCAGTTGGCCGAAGCGCCCAGTTCAGGCGGGAAAGAGCCAGTGTTTGAACTGCCCATCGCGGCCGGCTGTGATCTCCGCCATCCGTTCGGCAATCCGCCGCGTGATCGGCCCGGGAATCCCGGGCATAATCCGGTCCCCGATCTGGCGGACCGGAATCACCTTGGTCGCCGTACCGGAGAAGAAGAGCTCCTCGGCCTGATCGAGCAGTTCCGGCTTCAACTGCCCCACGGAGGTCTCGATTCCCATGGCTCCGGCGACCTCCAGCACGGTCTTGCGCGTGATGCTCTTGAGCACCGTTCCCAGGGCAGGCGCCATGAGGCGTCCACCATGGACCAGGAAGAGCGCTTCGGTCCCTCCCTCGGCGATGAATCCCTGCGTGTCGAGCAGAACGGCGTAATCGAACCCCTTGGCCCGCGACTCCAGCCGGGCCACCATGCCGTTGATATAATTCCCCGCCACCTTGGCTTCGATCGGGATGGTCTGCGGGTCGAGCCTTCGCCAGTGCGAGATGAAGGCACTCACGCCGATCCGGGCGATGTCCTTCCGGGCGCCGAACATCTCCTCGGCGGAAAACACGCAGACGGCCACCTGGATCCGCTTCTGGGGGGGAAGCACGTTGAAGGAGATGTCCGGGTAGAAGCCGTGCATCTTCAGATAACCGCTCTTCAGCCCGCTGCGTTTGACCAGTTGCAGAACGGCCGCCTGCAAACCCTCCGGCGAGAGAGGCATCTCCATCTCCAGCAGTTCAGCCGACTTGCAGAAGCGGGCGACGTACTCGTCCAGGCGGAAAACCGCCGGCCCCGCCGGGGTCTCATGAAATCCGATCACTTCGAAGATTTCCGATCCCCTCCCGAAGCTGTGCGACATGATATGGACGGTCGCCTGGTCCCAGGCGCGAAACTCCCCGTTGAAATAGACCTCTCGTTCACTCAGCATCCCGATTCCTCCTCAAGGCTCCGCCTGATCAGCAGGCGGCAGCAGTTTGTGATATTCTCCCGGCTGTAAAGCGTCAGTTCATCCCGGTAGAACTCCTTCATCATCCCGGCCACCATGGCCTCACCGTCCCTTGCATCTGCTCTCAGCCTCTTCCGGAGTCCGGCTGCCGTGCTGCGGGCGCGGACGAAGGCCGCGGCCGCAGCCCCGTGCCCCGTCACCCAGTGGTGGCCGAGCCCCAGGATCTCCGGCCGGAGGGCTTCGAGGCGGTCGAGCGCGGCCATGTACTCCCCGTATCCGGTGAAAAAAACCGGGAACAGCCCATCCCGGGAGTAGTGGAACCCGAGGCAGTCCGAGGCCAGAAGCGCCTTCTCCTCGGGAACGAATACCGCCAGGTTTCCCGGCGAGTGTCCCCGGACGTCCAGGAAGCGGAGCGTCACGCCTCCGAGATCCAGTTCGTCGCCCTCGCCGCAGATCCCGGCGTCCCGGAGGTCGGGCACGCTCACCGGCGGGGCACCGCCCGTGGGATATCCACTCCTTGCGAGGGATGACGCCATGTGGCGGTCTTCCCCGGCCATTCCCGCCGCAACGGCCGGACGGGCCAAAAACGCCGCGGCGCCCGCCCCGGCGAGGACCCGGATGCCCGGATATCTCTCCCGGAGAGGATCAAGACCCATCACATGATCGGCGTGGGGATGGGTGATCACGATAACGTCCGGCGCCGCACCGAGCCGATCGAGCCCCCGGACCGCCTCTTCGGCGGTGGCGGAAATCCCCGCTTCGACGAGTGCGGAACTGCGATCGCCCCGGATCCAGTAGACGGGGAACGGCCTCTCCCCGACGACCCGGATCCGCCCGGAAAGGGGCTGCGGAAAAGGGTGGCATTTTTCTGGTTTTCTGCTATCCATAGCCCGCGTCCTTGCCGGAACGGTCGAACGGCGCGCACTCTATCAGAAGAGCGGGAGGATTACAATCCCTTGGAAACGGGTTTGCACGAAGACAACAAGCCGCTCATCACGCTCTCGGACGTCACGCTGCGCAGGGGAGACCGGATGCTTCTCCCGGGGACATCCTGGGAGATCAGGAGCGGGGAAAACTGGGCGATCCTGGGACCTAACGGTTCGGGGAAGTCAGCTCTCGCCCAGGCGATCCGGGGCGACGTCCCCTATGTCCGTGGAAAGCTGATCCGTCATGATCCGTCAGCCCAGGGCCACCGAATCGGGTATGTATCCTTCGAGCTCCAGGAGGAGCTTCTGGTGCGTGAAGAGCGCCGTGACGAGGCGCGTGCCTTCAGCGGCAGGGGGCGCGGCCTCACGGCGGGCGAGCTGCTCCGGGAGAACGACGGCGATCCGGCCGCGCTGAAGCGTGTTACGGACGCACTGGACCTCCATCCCCTTCTCAACCAGGGCTTCCGGACCCTCTCCAACGGGGAGGTCCGGAAGCTGCTGATCGCCCGGGCATTGCTCCCCTCTCCGAAGCTCCTGATCCTGGACGATCCCTTTGCCGGTCTCGACGCCGGCAGCCGGCGCTCCCTTGCCGACGCCGTGACCAGACTCATGGAGGAGGGGACGCAGATCCTCCTCGTCGCGCAGCGCCCTGAAGAGGTGATGCCGGGAATCTCCCACGTGCTTCTGATCCAGGACGGCCGCGTCGCCCTGACGGGGAAGCGGGCAGAGGTCCTGACCCCCGCGCGGGTCGAGCTCCTGCAGGGCAAGGGAGAAGCGGCGGCCCCTCTCGAACCGCCCCGGCTCGTCAAGACCATGCCGCTTCCCCCGGGCGAACCGCTCGTGGAGATGAAGAACGTTCACGTGGCCTACGGCGAGACCGTCGTGCTGGACGGCCTGAACTGGACTGTGCGGCGCGGAGAAAACTGGGCGGTGATCGGACCGAACGGCTCGGGCAAATCAACCCTGCTGAGTCTGATCACAGGAGACAATCTCCAGGTTTATGCCAATGAGGTCTGCCTCTTCGGGAAGAGGCGGGGGGAGGGGGAGAGCGTGTGGTCCATCCGGCAGAAGATTGGGGTGGTCTCCCCCGAGCTCCAGCTCCGGTACCGAAAGCCGGGCACCGTGCGGGAGATCGTCCTTTCCGGTTTCTTCGATTCGATCGGCCTCTACCGTAATCCCGATGCCGGGCAGGAGGATGTCGCGGACGGATGGCTGAAGGCCCTGGGCATGGAGGAGAAGGCGGACCGGCCGTTCTTCCGCCTCTCCTATGGAGAAAAGCGTCTGGCGCTGATCGTCCGGGCGATGGTCAAATCGCCGGAGCTCCTCATCCTGGACGAACCCTGCCAGGGGCTGGACGGCGTGAACCGGGCAAGGGTGCTGTCGCTGATGGAGGGAATCGGGGCAGGGACGGAGACGGGTCTGATATACGTCACGCACCACGAAGAGGAGATGATCCCCTCCGTCCATCACGTTCTGAGGCTGGAGAGGAGACGGCGCGGCGTCGCCGGCACGGAACCCGCTCCGGAGGATCCGGAATCGTAGCAGCTCAGCGGTGATCCCCAGAGAGAAGAGGGATGATCTCCTCCGGGGCGAAAGGAAGGCCCGAGAACAGCCTCTTCTCGAGCTCTTCCGTCTTCTCCCAGAGCAGGAGGATCGCCTGCTTTCGCTCCTGCTCCCGGCCGTACTTCTCCAGAATATAGCCCATGCGCTCGTTCAGGGGCACGATCCGGTCGTGGAGGACCCGTTTGTCGGCATAGTTGACGATCTCCGCCTCCGTCGCACGCTGCGAGGCGAAATAGCGGTCCAGGCAGACGTGCTGGCCGACGATACGGCCCACCTCCGGGTAACCGAGCTCAACGAGCAGCTGCGCCCCGGTCTCGGCATGGTCCTCCTGAGTCCGGAAGCTCCGGGTCTTCGTGATATCGTGGAGGAGAGCCGCCGCCCAGACCAGTTCCCGGTTCAGGCCGTCCGGATTCAGGTGATCGACGATCAGCAGGGAAACGCGACAGACCTGTCGGCAGTGGGCAACGATGTTTTCGAGCATCCCCATTTCGGCCATCAGCCGCCCGCATTCCGCTTCGGTGGGGATTCGGATCCGCGCAGCATTCATGCGGCCCTTCATATCAGATCAGCCGGGGAATGGCCACAGGATTTCGGAGGCTTTGCATGATCGACCCTCCCGACCCGGCACCCGCTGAGTTCCTTCCTTCGACGATATCGGATTCGGCGAGTCGAAGGTGTGAAGCGCATCACATAGATTCAATAATTTTCTTGACTTCCACCTCTTTGTCGTCTGATAAGTGAATCGCGATTCCCTTCTATTCACGTTCTGAACCTCCAACTGCGTTCGACCTCGGAATCAATGGCTGAGACTGCCTCTTTGGCGGTGGGTATCATCGATATTTGCCAGGAGAGAACCAGCGTGGACCTGTCCTCGTTTCTCAGAAAAGCAGCATTCGTTTTGTTGGCATGCCTCAGCCTCGTCGGGCCAGGCCATGCCGCGGAGCGGGATGTCACGCTGCAGTGGGACAAAAGCATCGACGACCCCTACCTTCAGTCGTATAAGGTCTATTACTATACGACCTCCGGCAACGCCGACTCCCTGAGCCCGGAGGAGTACGCGGTTTCATACACGCTTGCGGGAGGTGTTCCCGTCACCCTTTCGGCAAGCGATCCCAAGCCGATCACCATCGATAAGGAAAACACCCAGATCACGCTGCGCTTCGCCGACAACAGCCGGGATTACTATTTCGAGGTCGCCGCCGTGGACACGCGCAGCCTCGAGGGGGTTCCCACCCCCGAGATCATCTGCAAGACGCTGATGGTCATCAAGAAGGGGTCCAGGGGGGGCAGGGTCGATTCGACGCCCGCGGGAATGCATTGCGACTCGGCGACCTGCACGTTTAATCTCATGGCCGCAACCACAGTGACCCTTACGGCCGTGCCCGATGCCGGCCATGCCTTCACGGGCTGGTCCGAAGGCGTCTGTTCCGGAACGGGCTCCTGCATCGTGAACGTAACCTCCTCGATGACCGTCACGGCCACGTTCCAGCCCCTTCTGGATCTCGTGAAGGAAGGAACGGGAACCGGAACCGTCACCGGCGCGCCGGCAGGGATCGACTCGGAGATCGACTGCGGAACGGCTTGCCTCTCGAATTCGGTTGCATTCGCCCTCGATACGGCGGTGACGCTGACCGCTGTTCACGATGCGGGAAACATCTTCGACCGCTGGTCCGGCGGCGGCTGCCCCGAGACGGGACCGTGCATCGTCACCATGAGTGGGCCGCAAATCGTCAAGGCGAAGTTCCTGCCCCTTCGCAGATTGTCCGTCACAAAGGCCGGAACGGGACGTGGAAACATCACCGGCGCGCCCGCAGGGATCGCGTCGGAAATCAACTGCGGAACGGGCTGCGCGTCCGACTCGGCGGATTTCGCCGAAGGCACGACGGTCACCGTGACGGCGATTCCCGATTCGGGATACGCCTTCACTGGCTGGTCCGGAGAAGTGCCACCAGAGTGCACCGGCGCCATCACGGCATGCGTTCTGCCCATGAACGCAGCCAGGAGCGTCACCGCCACCTTCGCGTCCTCCCGCACGCTGAGCGTCGCGAAAGCCGGAACGGGAACGGGATCGGTCACCAGCAGCCCTGCCGGCATCGCCTGCGGAGCCGACTGCACCGAAGCCTACAGCCAGGGCACCGGGGTGAGACTGACCGCCGCGCCCGACGCCGGCAACACCTTCTCCGGATGGTCCGGCGCCTGCACCGGCACGGAGTTTTGCGACCTCGTTATGAGCGTGAATAGGAGCGTGACAGCCACCTTCACGCAGGAGACCCTGATCCTGACCGCTGCCGCGCCGGGCGGAAACGGAACCATCGCCCCTGCCGGCGCCACGACGGCGAATCCCGGCGCGGACCAGACCTATACCATCACCCCCAATGCCGGTTACCACATCGTCGACGTCACCGTGGACGGGGTATCGGTCGGCGCAGTGACCTCGTACACCTTTACCGCGGTCACGGCCAGCCACACGATCGTGGCCACCTTTGCCGTCGACACCTACGCCCTCACCGCAACAGCCGGGCCGAACGGAACCGTGGCCCCCGCAGGCGTCACCACGGTGAACCACGGCGCGAGCCAGAGCTACACTATCACGGCGAACACCGGCCATCACATCGTCGACGTCGCCGTGGACGGGGCCTCCGCCGGAGCCGTGGGAACCTACACCTTCAACTCCGTCGCGGCCAGCCACACGATCGCGGCCACCTTCGCCGTCAACACCTACGCCCTCACCGCAACGGCCGGGCCGAACGGAACCGTCACCCCCGCAGGTGTCACCACGGTGAACCACGGCGCGAGCCAGAGCTACACTATCACGGCGAACACCGGCCATCACATCGTCGACGTCACCGTGGACGGGAGTTCCGTCGGGGCCGTCACGGCCTACACCTTCAACTCCGTCGCGGCCAGCCACACGATCGCCGCCACCTTCGCCGTCAACACCTACGCCCTCGGCGTCTCCCGGAGCGGAACCGGAACGGGGTTGGTCAGCAGCAGCCCTGCCGGCATCTCCTGCGGGACCGACTGCTCCGAAACCTACAACCACGGCACCGAAGTGACCCTCACTGCAACGGCCGACGCCTCTTCCGCCTTCACCGGATGGTCCGGGGCCTGCACCGGAACCGCCTCCACCTGCACTCTTTCCATGGACGCAGCCAAGTCCGTCACGGCCGCCTTTGCCGATATCGGCAAGCCGACGGGCTCCATCTCATATGCAGGCGGCGCCTACACTGGCGCCGGAACCGTAACGCTCACCCTGAGCGCCTCGGATGCGGCGGGCGTGACCGCGATGTCTTTTTCCTGGGATGGTGGGACGAGTTGGAGTCCAGAAGAGCCCTACGGCACGACCACATCCTGGAACCTGGGCACGGTAGACGGCCTGAAAACGGCCTATGTCAAGTTCAAGGACGGAGCGGGAAACTGGTCCGATCCCTTTCGCCTGGACCTGACGCTGGATACGACCGGCTCTGCACTGACCGTCGGGTCATTCGGATCATGCACGAACAACCCGGCTCTGATGATTTCCGGCACCGCCTCCGACGCCCTGTCGGGTCTGAAAGGCGTGACGGTCAACGGAACGGCGGCCGCGGTCTCAAGCGGCAGCTTCACGCGGCAGCTGACCCTGGCGAGCGGTGACAACACCATCGTGATCGTGGCGGAGGACAATGCAGGCAATGCGACCACGGTCAACCGGTTCATCACCCTCGATCAGACGTCTCCGGCATTGATGGTGACCACCCCTGCGGAACAGGGCAGTATCGATGCGGTCACGGGAGCAGCCACGATCAACATCCAGGGGACGGTCGATGAAGGAACCGTCACAATCGGCGTGAACGGCTACGCTCCGGAAGCCGCACCGGTGTCGGCGAATGCCTTCTCCTACCCGGTAACGCTGGCCGACGGACCGAACGTCATCACCGTGACGGCCATGGATTGTGCAGGGAACGTCACCACGGCGACACGAACCGTGGTCTATGACAAGGAGAAGCCCATCCTTTCCGTCACGGAACCGGCCGGCGATACCTCCACGAATCAGGCGAGCATGATCATCCGGGGCACGGTCACGGATATGACGGGCATCACGCTCATGATCGATGTCGAAGGCACCCTCTACCCCGTCACCGTCAATAGCGGGAGCTTCGAGCAGACGATCGCCTTTGCCGTCCAGAAGAGCTACCAGATCGTGGTGAGCGCCGCGGACGAAACGGGCCACACCTCCACGGTCATCCGGAACATCGTCTATGACCTGACCAAGCCCGCACTGGTCATCCATCCCGTTGTTTCGCCCACGAATCAGAGCAGCCAGACCCTTTCGGGGGATAAGGAGGCCCTCGTGACGATCGCGGTCTCCTGCCCCACGGCAACCGTGGGCGCCGTCGCCTACCCCACCCCGACCACATGGAGCGTGCCCCTGACCGGTCTGAGCGCCGGCGTGAATGCCGTGACCGTGACGGGCACCGACGAAGCGGCGAACCAATCGCTCCTCACCGCGGAGATCACCCTGGATACCGCGGCGCCCGTGACGACCCTCGCGATCAACGGCGGAGGATTCCGAACCAACAGCGCCGCCGTGACCCTGACCCTCACGGCCTCTGTCGATGCCGCAGCCATGCAGTTCAAGAACGAAGCCGGGGCGTGGTCGACGCCGGAAACCTACAGCACCACCAAGGCCTGGATCCTCTCTGCGGGCGACGGGACCAAGACGGTCTCGGCGCTGGTCCGAGACACGGCCGGAAACTGGTCCGCACCGGCGAGCGCCGCCATCACCCTCGACACCGCAGCGCCCGCCGCCACTGTCGTCGTCAACGGCGGGGCTTCGCGAACCAACAGCGCCTCGGTGACCCTGACCCTCACGGCCTCTGCCGACACCGCAGCAATGCAGTTCAAGAACGAAGCCGGGGTATGGTCGACGCCGGAAACCTACAGCACCACCAAGGCCTGGATCCTCTCTGCCGACGATGGGACCAAGACGGTCTCGGCGCTGGTCCGAGACACGGCCGGACATTGGTCCGCACCGGCGAGCGCCGCCATCACCCTCGACACCGCAGCGCCCGCCGCCACTGTCGTCGTCAACGGCGGGGCTTCGCGCACCAACAGCGCCACCGTGACCCTGACCCTCGCGTCCTCTGCCGATGCCGCAGCCATGCAGTTCAAGAACGAAGCCGGGACGTGGTCGACGCCGGAAACCTACAGCACCACCAAGACCTGGACCCTCTCTGCGGGCGATGGGACCAAGACCGTCTCGGCCCAGGTTCGGGACACGGCCGGAAACTGGTCCGCGCTGGCGAGCGCGGCCATCACCCTGGATACCACTGCACCGGCGATCACGATCGCCATCGACGGCGGGGCGTCCCGCAGCAAGAGCAGATCCGTGACCCTGAACATCGCGGCTTCCGCCGATGCGACGATGATGCAGTTCAAGAACGAAACCGGGGCATGGACCACTTCCGAAGCGTTCAGCGCCAGCAAATCATGGACCCTCACTGCCGGGGACGGAACAAAGACGGTCTCGGCAAAAGTCCGGGACGCCGCCGGAAACTGGTCCGCGCCCTCCGACGCGACCATCGCGCTCGATACCGTGGCGCCGGTCACAACCACATCGCCGGCCGCAGGATTCATCGGAAAAAGAGAGGCGATCTCGCTGATCTCCTCGGAAGCAGCCACGATCCACTACACCCTCGACGGATCGACACCGCACACGGGTTCAACCGTCTACAGCGGTGCGATTCTTCTTGCCGCGGACGCCACGGTGAAGTTCTTCGCCCAGGACCTCGCGGGTAACCAGGAGGCTGTTCGCAGCGCGGCATACAGGATCGCACTGCCGGGGGATGTGAATCTCAGCAGCAAAGTGGATATCGCCGATGCCATTCTGGCCGTGCAGCTTCTTTCGAGAATGAGCCCGGCGGGGACGGTAAGCTATAAAGCCGATGCAGACGGCGACGGGAAGATCGGGCTCCCCGATGTGCTCTATATCCTCCAGAAGGCTGCCGGGCTGAGATAGGAGAGGGATGCCATCACACCCGATGCCTGTTCACCAGTTTTTTCAGGATCGAGGCGGCGCGGAGAATCTCCTCCCGGGTATTGTCCCTGCCCATGCTGAACCGGAGAGTTCCCACAGCCCAGGCCTCCTCCATCCCCAGCGCCGCCAGAACAGGGGAGATCCGTGTCGAGCCGGCCGCGCAGGCTGAACCTGCGGAGACGGCAATCCCCCGGAGATCCAGTTCCCTGAGAAGCGCCTCTCCCGAAACTCCGGCAAAGGAGACACTCAGAAGGTGGGGCAGCCGCTCCACGGGATGGCCGTTGACCCGGACGTCGGGCATCCCTTCCCGGATCTCCGCCTCGAGGAGATCCCGGAGCCCCCGCAGGTGGGCTTCCTGAGTATCGAGGTCGCGGGCGGCAATCTCACAGGCCTTTCCCAGGCCGACCCACCCCGGGACATTTTCGGTGCCGTTGCGCAGGTTCCCCTCCTGGTGGCCCCCGAAAGTGATCGGCTTGAGCGCCGTCCCCTTCCGGGCGTAGAGGGCGCCCGTCCCCTTGGGCCCGTAAATCTTGTGGCCGGCGAGCGAGAGAAGATCGACGCCGAGATCGTCGACCGACACGGGGATCTTCCCCACACTCTGGACCGCGTCGGTATGGAGGAGGATGCCGCGCGCGCGGGTGATCGCGGCGATCTCCCGAAGGGGCTCGATCGTGCCGATCTCGTTGTTGGCGTGCATGACGCTGACCAGGAGGGTCTTCTCCGTGATGGCCTCCCGGAGATCGTCCGGGTCGAGCCGTCCCCGGCGGTCGACGGGGAGGAGGGTCACCGAAAATCCGCAGCCGGAAAGATGGCAGAGGGCATTGCCGACGGCGGGGTGTTCGATCGCCGATGCGATGAGGTGGTTCCGCCCCCCCTCCTCCGCAAAGGCCGCTCCCAGGAGGGCCAGGTTGTCCGCCTCGGTCCCCCCGCCCGTGAAAACGATTTCGGCCGGCGACGCCCCGATCAGGCCGGCAACCCGGTCACGGGCGCACTCGACCGCTTCCCGGGCAAAACGGCCCGGACGGTGAATGCTGGAAGGATTGCCAAAATGGTTCGCGAAGAAGGACATCATCGCGCCCAGGACCTCCGGGTGGACGGGGGTCGTCGCGCTGTGATCGAGATAGATCGGTTCCATGGAGGCCTCAGCAGAGGTTGTTCCCGAGAATTGCCGGCGGGATCCCACAGGCGATGGTTCCGCCAGAAGTGCGCCGCACGGCTCTGCCAGAACGACCGGACTGCCGGGGAGCCGGCCCGTTGCGCGGGCTTGGCCCGAGATCCGCAGGCTCCCCAATCCGTTCGGAGGTCCGTTACTGGATCGTCCAGGTCGTCGCGTCCTGGGTATCCCGGAGGATCACCCCCTTGGCGGCGAGCTCTTTCCGGATCTCATCGGCACGCTGCCACGCCTTTGACGTCCGTGCATCGCGGCGTTCCACGATCAGACGCTCGATTTCCGGAACGTCGAGTCCCCGCTTCGCTGCCTCACGTTCCCGGTCCTGAAGGAGATACTCATCCGGCTGCCGCCGGAAAAGGCCGAGCACGTCGCCGATCTCCCGGAGGGCCGTCTCCGCCTGGACGGAGGCGCCCCGCGATACGGCGGGTGCTTTTCCGGCAAGCGCCGCATTCACCGCGCGTACGGTGTCGAAGAGGTGGCCAATGGCGCGAGCCGTGTTGAAATCATCGTCCATGGCATCGACAAACCGCTCCCGGAGCGCCTGGAGTTCGGCTGCCATCTCGGCGTCCTTCTGAGCAGGCTCCGGCGGGGCCGCAGCCCTGCCTGCCGAGATCTCCCGGAGCGACTCCAGCGTCGAGTAGAACCGGTTCATCCCTTGCCGCGCCTCGTTCAGCGCCGCGTCGGAAAAATCGACGGGACTCCGGTAATGGCTCTGGAGGAGGAAGAGTCGCAGCACCTCCGGGTGATACTGCCGCAGGATGTCCCGGATCGTGAAGAAATTACCAAGCGATTTCGACATCTTTTCGCTGTTCACCCGGACGAAACCGTTATGCATCCAGTACCGGGCCAGGGGGCTGCCCGTCGCCCCCTCGGACTGGGCGATCTCGTTTTCATGGTGCGGGAAGATCAGGTCCTCCCCGCCCCCATGGATGTCGAGCGTCTCCCCGAGATAACGGCGGCTCATCACGGAACACTCCAGGTGCCAGCCCGGCCGTCCGCGGCCCCAGGGGCTCTCCCACCAGGGTTCCCCCTCCTTGCTCGCCTTCCAGAGGACGAAATCGAGCGGATTGCGCTTGGTCTCGTTGACGTCGATGCGGGCGCCGGCGACCATATCATCGAGGTTCCGGCCCGAGAGTTTTCCGTACCCCGGAAACCGTTCCACCGCGTAGAAGATATCGCCGCCGGCCGGGTAGGCCAGTTGCTTCTCGAGCAACTCTGCGACCAGACGGATCATCCCGTCGATGTTCTCCGTGGCCCGGGGGGTGAAGGTGGGACGGGCCACCCCGAGCGCATCCATGTCCACGTCGTGTTCGCGAATGTACCGCTCGGCGATCACGTCGATCCCGGTATTTTCGCGGCGGGCCCTGTCGATGATCTTGTCGTCGACGTCGGTGAAGTTCTTCACGAAGGTGACGTCGAAGCCCCGGTAACGGAGATAGCGGGTCGCCACATCGAACACCACCGCCGAGCGGGCGTGTCCCACGTGGCAGACGTCGTAGGCGGTGATTCCGCAAACGTAGATCCCGACCTTTCCTTCCTGCAGGGGCTGGAACTCCTCTTTCTTCCTGGTCAGCGTGTTGTAGATTCTGAGCGTCATCGTTCCTCCGACGTCCACCGGGGTGGACACGAAGCGCATCCTGCATCACCCCCGGCCGGTCGGGCGGGATGAGGGGCGCGACAAAAAGGCCTCAGGGGTAGAGAGCAACCTGGGGCAGGCCGGTCCCCTCGGGGAGGCCGCACATCAGATTCATGTTCTGGATCGCCTGGCCGGAGGCCCCCTTGATCAGGTTGTCGATCACCGAGACGACGATGAGCCGGCCCGTGCGCTTGTCCACAGCCACACCGATGTCGCAGAAATTCGAGCCCACGACGGAGGAGAGGTTGGGGAACTGGCCGGCCCGGCAGACCCGGACGAATGGCTCTTCCCGGTAGAACTCCCGGTAGAGGGCGACCGCATCGTCGACGGTCACATCCTTTTCCAGCTTCACGTAGATCGTGCTCAGGATCCCCCGCTTCACCGGCAGCAGGTGGGGCGTGAAGGAGATCGTCATCCCCCGGCCCGCAAGGAGACTCAGTTCCTGTTCGATCTCCGGGGTATGCCGGTGGCTGCCGACCTTGTAGGCCTTGAACCCTCCGTCGACCTCACAGAAGAGCGAGCCGATCAGGGGTTCGCGCCCTGCGCCGCTGACGCCCGATTTCGAATCGGCGATCACGGAACCGGGGTCCACCCATTGCGAGCGCAGGACGGGCGCGAGGCCGAGGATGATGCTTGTCGGGTAGCAGCCGGGGTTGGCGGTCAGAGCGGCCTTGCGGATCTCCGCGCGATGAAGCTCGGGCAGGCCGTAAACCGCAGCCGGCAGCAGGCCGACAGCCGAATGCTTCCCGTACCATTTCTCATAGGCCGCCGAATCGTGGATGCGGAAATCCGCGCTCAGATCGACCACCTTCCGGCCCGCCCGGACGAACACGGGGACGATCTCCATGGAAACGCCGTGAGGGAGGGCCAGAAAGACGAAATCGACCTGATCCGCGATAGCCTCGGGGGTCTCGTTCGTGTAGACGAGATCGGTTCGACCGGAGAGAACCGGATAGACCTCCGAAACGGGCTTGCCGGCAAACCGCCGTGAGGTCGCCGCCACAACCTTCACCTCTGGATGGCCCGACAGCAGCCTCATCAGCTCCTGCCCCGTATAGCCGCTGCCCCCGTAGATGCCGACTTTGACCATCGTGCGCCCTCCTGCGGAATGTCGAAAAAGAAACAAAAAAAAGGGAGGCATCAGCCTCCCTGCGGAATTTATCTCTTGGAGAACTGGAACCGCTTCCGGGCTCCCGGCTGGCCGTACTTCTTTCTCTCCTTGATGCGGGAATCCCGCGTCAGGAAACCGGCCTTTTTCAGGGCCGACCTCAGGTCCGCGTCGTATTCCACCAGCACTTTGGAGATGCCGTGTTTGATGGCCCCCGCCTGACCGGCCATGCCGCCCCCATCCACGCTGATGTAAAAATCGAGCATCCCCTTCTTCCCCGTCATTTCGAGGGGCTGCTGGATGATCATCTTCAGGCTTTCCCGCGTGAAATAGTCATCGAAGTTTCGCTTGTTCACCTGCCAGACGCCGGTGCCTTCCTTCATATAGACCCTGGCGATGGCGCTCTTCCTCTTTCCCGTCGCGTAAAACCGTTTCTCCGTCATATCCCTCTCCATATCGTCTTCACGGACCCGATATTTCTTCGCAGCCTGAAATTAAAGCGCCAGAACGCGGGGGCACTGCGCTTCGTGCGGATGGTCGCCTCCGGTGTAGATCTTGAGCTTTTTCAGCATGGCCCTCCCCAGCGTATTCTTGGGAAGCATCCCCTTCACGGCGGCGCGCAGCAACTCTTCGGGCTTCTCCTGAAGCATCTTCCCCGCAGCCGTCGTCTTCAGACCGCCCGGATAGCCGGAGTAGCTATAGTACATCTTGTCGGTCAGTTTCTTTCCGGTCAGGCTGATCTTCTCGGCGTTGACCACGATCACGAAATCGCCGGCATCCATGTGGGGTGCGTAGATGGGCTTGTGCTTCCCCCGCAGTCGGTAGGCAATCCCGCAGGCGAGTCGGCCCAGGACTTTGTTCTCAGCATCCACGACGAACCAGTCGCGAACGACCTCTTCCTTCTTTGGCTGATATGTCTTCATCACTTCACCTAAATGCGCAAGAATTTGAAACTGGGTAGATACGCAAATTCGGATCCTTTGTCAAGGGAAAACCTTCATCCGTGGTCAAAAAAGAGATTCCATGCCGGAGGGGCTACCACTCCCCTCCCCGTCCCAGCCCGGAGAGGGAGAAGACGACCATGACCGTCCGGTCATCCTCCCGGTCGGAGAGATAGAGCTCCATATTCCAGCACTGTCTCCGGTATTGGAGGCCGAAGGTGGATTCAACCGTTTTGCCGTCCTGCCGGTTCTGCCTGAGCACATAGGTCGCGCCGAGGGCGGAGGTCAGGGAGGCCTTCAGGTAAAGGTTGATCTCCTCCAGCAGATCCCGCGTATAGCGATATCCTGCCGTGACCGAATCTCCCCGGTGATCGGAGAGGGTCAGGTCGTAGTTGCTCTGCCGCCACGTGCCCGTATGGACGTCGAATTTGTTGCGGGCCGACAGGCCGAACTCACGCCGGGGCGCCAGATCCAGCTCCAGGTCCACATCCCCGAAGGGCCGGCTCTCCGGAGCCGCGGCGGAGACATCCCGCCTCGCCTCCTGGATATCGTAGGTCTGGGTCAGCTTGAAACGCATCATCTCACGATAGCTGATTTTTCCGTCCTGCGTCCGCATCCGAGCCAAGAGCGTGTTGGTCACCCCATAGGAGAGGCTGTGCTGACCGGGAATCCGGTCCAGGTAATCCGGGGCGTTATCCTGCGACGCGTCGGGAATGTAGGCGTAGGTGATCTCGGGCTGGATGCCGTGCCGGATCTTTTCCGTCTCCTTGCCCCCGACGTCGAAGACCCGGCTCATCTCCGTGGAGAGGGTCGTCCCCAGCATGAAGACCTCCCGGTCCCCGTGCTTGTCCCCGGTATCCGTCCCGGAATCGGAACGCTCCCAGACATCCCCGCGGAAACCGGCCAGCGGCGTCGCCCGGGCATAGCGCCCCAGCTTCAGCGGCCAATAAAGGGTCGGGCTGATATCCCAGAGATGGCCCTTCTGACCTTCCTGACGGAAGAAATAGTTGTAGCCCGCGTTGAATTCGAGCTGAAGCGGGCTGCCGAAGAGGGGCTGCCGGAATCCTGTCCAGGTCACCTCCGGATATTTCTGAAGCGTCGCGTTGTTGTCGGGAGAGCTGAAATCATCGGTGTAGCGCGCAAGCGCGGTGAGGTTGTACAGGGACCAGTCCTTCGTCAGGCGGACGGTCGAGTCGAGCGAACCGAGGGATTCATCTCCGAGGAAGGGGACGCGCTGGAACCGCTCCTCCTGGTCCTGCGAGTAGTGATCGAGGTAGTAGTTGAAGGAAGAGAAATCCCGGAAATACCAGTGGTCCGAAACCCGGCGGATGTCGGTCCGCAGATGGATCCCGTCGCCGAGCTTCGATTCGTGGTTCAGATAATAGGACCAGCGGTACCGATCGTCCTGCCAGTCGCGGCTCAGCGCCCCGGCACTCTCGGTGACCCGCCTGTGGTCGCTGATGATATCCCCGTAGAAGACGCCGAAGGAGTCCGGATCGGTAAAATAACGGTACTCCACCCCCTCCTTGAAGCCCCGTTTCTCCAGGTAGCGCTGGTAGAAGGTGACGTCGGAGCTGTCGGAAGGCGCCCAGTAGAAGGGGACTTCCACGTCCAGGCCGTTCTTGTCCCGGGAGTAGGAGAAGCGGGGGAAGAGAAAACCGGTCTGGCGCGTCGTCTTTGCCGGGAAGATGAGATAGGGCATGTAGAGGACGGGGGTGTCCCGGGCGAGGAACCGTCCGTTCTTCAGCGTGCCGTAACCGTCGACGGTCAGGTCCAGTTCTTCGCCTGCCAGACGCCAGTCCGGCTTATCCCCGTCGCAGGTGGTGACTGTCGCCTCTTCCAGCCGGTAGGTCGCTTCCGACTGTTTTTCAATCCTTTTCCCCTGGATGTAAAAATGATTCCGGGAGATGAACATCTTCCCGTCCTCGACCATCCCGGTCCGTGCAACCACGTCGAACGAGACCTTTTCCCCCTCGAGTACATCCTGGTCGCTCTTGAGCAGCACGTGGCCTGCGGCCTGGGCGCGGTTGGTCCGGCGGTTCAGCGAGGCGGAGTCCGCTTTCAGATACCCGCCTTCGAACGTGATCAGGACGTTCCCCGACGCCTGGAAGAGGTCCTCTTCCCCGTCATAGGCGATGCTGTTCGCCTCGATGGTGACCGGTCCTCCGTGGAACTCCTTCTCAAGCGCCCACACAGGCGAAGCCGAGAAGCAGGCGAAGAACAGCGCCGCCAGCACGCCGTATCGCTTCTTGATCGCCTTGCGCCTCAGCATCTCTTCCGGCCCCATCCCGTCAACGATCCTCCCTGAGGGCGCCTGATGGGCCGGCGTTCATGGTCCGCATGAGCTTCTTGATCTCCCCCACAAGATAGAGGGATCCCGCCGCACAGACGAGATCATCCTCGCCGGCAAGCTTAAGGGCGCGGCGAAGAGCGCTCCTGGGATCTTCGATGACTTCGACCCGGGCAGCGTACCCGGCGCAGGCCCGCAGGCGATCCGGGGAGAGGGCCCTTTCGCTGTGCGGCCGCGTGACGATGACCCGGTCGGCCAGGGGGAAGAGCCTCCTGGCCATCGTCCGGTAGTCCTTGTCTCCTAGGACGCCGAAGAGAAGAATCAGCCGCCGGTGGGGGAAATCATTGCGGAGCGCCCGGGAGAGCGTGGCCGCCCCGGCCGGATTGTGTGCACCGTCTGCAATCAGCATCGGCGCGCGCCGCAGGATCTCCAGCCTCCCTGGCCAGCGCGTCCGCTTCAACCCCCGCAAAACGGCCTCTTCCGCCACCCGGAAACCGGATTCACCAAGCTGCTCGACGGCAGCCAGCGCCAGCGCGGCATTGGCGATCTGGTGCCTGCCCGCGAGGGGGGAACGGAGCCGTTCATGGGGCCGCCCGATCCCCCGGTACGAAAACGTTCCATCGCGATGGATCGTCGCGCGAATCTCCTTTCCCACCCGAAAGAGTCTGGCCCCTCTTTCCCGGCAGATCGCCTCCAACAGCCCGATGACCACCTTCTGCCGGGCCGCGGTGAGGCAGATCCCCCCCTCCTTGATGATCCCCGCTTTTTCCCGTGCGATTTCGACCAGCGTGTTTCCCAGGTATGCCCGGTGCTCGAGGGAGATGTTGGTGATGACCGAGACGAGCGGGGTCACGACGTTGGTGGCGTCCAGCCTGCCGCCCAGTCCGACCTCCAGCACGGCGACGTCGACCTTCTGTTGCTGGAAATAGAGAAAGGCGATCGCCGTCAGGAATTCGAAGTAGCTCACCTCTTCCCGCAGCCGGACCCGAATCTCTTCGGCGCAGGCAGCCATCTCCGCGCGGCCGATCATCCGGCCGTCAATCCGGATCCTCTCCCGGAGGTCGATCAAATCCGGCGAGGTGTAGAGACCGGTCCTGAATCCGGCCGCCTGGAGAATCGAAGCCGTCATGGCGGCAACCGATCCTTTGCCGTTGGTCCCTGCGATCAACACGGAGGGGAAACTCTCCTGGGGATTGCCCAGCTGGCCCAGGAGGGAGCGGATCGCGTCCAGCCCGAGGCGGATTCCCATCGGATTCAATCCGGCAAGGTATGCGAGCGTCTCACGATAGTTCATGGGTTTCACATGGCCTCGCCCATCGCATCAGATCGTGATGACCTCGCCGTCATGCAGAATGTGGACGCGGCTGTCACCGATGCGGTCGATCTCGCTCCGGATCTCCCGGTGATACTGGATCTTCATGTGGTAGAGATAGATTTGCGGGTGCACCGGTCCCAGCTTCCGAAGCTCGCGGGCCAGCCCCTCCGGAGTCAGGTGGCCGGTCATCTGGGCGACGTCCGCCATCCCTTCCGGCAGGGATGTCTCGACAAAGATCGCCCGGACATTCTTCTCCTTTTCCGCGACTCGCCAGATTTCATCCGTCGGTCCGGTGTCCCCGACGAAGATGGCCGTCGCTTTCGATGCGTCATGCTGCGATCCGATGACATAGGCCACGGTCTCCACGGAGTGGTGGACGGGAACGGCCGTGACGGTCAGATGCCCCACACGCTTCTTCTCTCGCGTCCGGACCGGTTCGAACTTCAGGATCGGCTTCTCCGGGGTGGGAAGAATTGAAAAGTCGGGCCAGATGGCGCCGTTGAAGATGTGCTGCTTCAGCGTATCGATCACCACGCGGGTGCCGATGACAGTCAAGGGGGATTCGATCCGGTCGCAGCAGAGGTTGTCGGCGAGGGATGCCAGTTCCCGGACATGGTCCAGGTGGGCATGGCTGATCAGAACATGGTCGATGCGGAATTGCTCCTCCAGCGTCAGCACCGAAGTCACGGAGCCCGCGTCCATGAGGGTCGTTCCGTCGATCAAAAAACCCGTGAAGCCGAAACCGGGAAGCTGCGAGCCGTGACAACCCAATACCCTGATTTCCATTTAGGCCACACCTCTTCCGCAGAACCGCCTCTTCCCGCGGCGGGCGGGATCTTCGCCATTTCCGGTATCAATCGGATGATTTGTTGAGTCTTCAGCGGCGCGGCCGGTTCAATCCGCCGTCACCTTGAACACCTCGTCTCCGGGACGGACCCGCCCCGCCACCTGAATGCCGATATAGTCGCCGGCGGTGGCCTCGGCCACCTTGGTGTTGTTGACCTCCATGGAGTCGAGTGGCATGGTCAAATCCGTCGTGTGTCCCGTGAATTTCAAGGTATCACCCACCTTGATGACGCCGTCGGTAATCTTGACGGCGGCGACACTCGGTTTTGAGAAGAACTTCACAACCTCGCCGATTCTCTGTTCACCCATTGCCGATCCTCCTTCCGATGAAGTGGGCAAGAGCCCGCGCCCTGACGGTTCGGTGGAAAATATCGCTTTTTGGGGGAAAAGACAAGGGGGAATCGGGAGAAATAAAGGGGGCGGGTCTGAAGCCCGCCCCCGGTGGAACGCTATTTCTTCGGCGCTGCCGCCTTCTTCTTCGGCTTCTCCGCCTCGGGCCTCTGGACGAATTCGATGATGGACATGGGCGCATTGTCGCCGGCGCGATATCCGGACTTGACGATCCGGGTGTAGCCGCCGGCGCGCTCCTTATACCGTTCCGACATTTCGCCGAACAGCTTTCCCACCATCTCCCGTTCGCGCACATAGGAGGCGGCCTGTCTCCGGGCGTGCAGATCTCCCCGCTTGCCGAGCGAGATCATCTTGTCCGCCACCTTCTTGAGTTCCTTGGCCTTCATATCGGTGGTCTGGATCTTCTCATATTTCAGGAGGGAGGTGACCATCGTCCTGAGCATGGCCTTGCGGTGGCTTGTCGTCCTTCCCAGCTTGCTTCCAAATTTTCCCTGGCCCATTTGAAACTCATCCTTTCACATGCGAGGTTCTATTCAGCCCCTTCCTGAGGCTTCTCTTCCGTCTTCTCTGCTTTGTTCCAAGGGGCGAAATCCACCTTCATGCCGAAGCTCAGACCCGATTCCAGCAAGATCTCCTTGATCTCATTGAGCGATTTTCGTCCGAAGTTCTTGGTCTTCAGCATCTCGGCTTCGGTCTTCTGAACCAGCTCCCCGATCAGATTGATCCCGGCGTTCTTCAGACAGTTGGCCGAACGGACGGAAAGCTCCAGGTCGTCCACATGACGCAGGAGGATGTCGTTGATATCCTCTTCCGTCCCCTCGACCACGGCCACCTCTTCCTGTTCCTCCGCCTCGGAGAAATTGATGAAGGGATCGAGCTGCTCCTTCAGGATCTTCGCCGCGTACGCGACGGCGTCCTCCGGGAGCACGCTCCCATCCGTCCACACTTCGAGGATCAGGCGATCGTAGTCCGCAACCTGCCCGACCCTGGAGTAGGCGATGGTATAGTTCACCTTCTTGATCGGTGAAAAGATGGCATCGATGTTGATCGTGGATTCGGGTTGCTCGGGATCGAGCTCCTTCTGGGCGGCCACATATCCCTTGCCCATCTTGACCACCATTTCGGCCTTGCAGGAAGCCTTGCCCACGAGCGTCGCAATATAGTGCTCGGGGTTGAGGACCTCCACCGTGCCGTCGGTCTGGATGTCCGCCGCGGTGATCACCCCTTCCCGTGCGGTATCGATCCTGATGGTTCTGGGCCCGTCCTGGTTCAGCTTGAGGCGGACACCCTTCAGGTTCAGAATGATGTCGGTCACATCCTCTTTGACCCCCGGGATGGTCGAGAACTCATGCAGGACGCCGTCAAATCTCACGGAAACGATGGCCGCCCCCTGAATCGACGACAGCAGGATCCTCCGCAGCGCATTCCCCAGGGTGGTGCCGAAGCCGCGTTCCAGCGGCTGACAAGTGAACTCCCCGTAAAAACGGGTGTGAGTGGTTTCATCGATTTCAACCCTCTTGGGCTGAATTAAACTGCGCCAGTTTCTCTGCATAATTCCTTTCCCTGCCCTTCGGATACCTGGTGATTGTCCTATTTTGAATAGAGTTCAACGACCAGCTGTTCCTTGACCGGCATCGTCAGTTCTTCGCGGGCAGGCAGCATCTTGACCACACCCATGAAGTTGGTTTTATCGACATCCAGCCATTGAGGAACCCCCCGCCTGGCAACGGTTTCCATGGCTTCTACGATCCGCTCCACCTTCCGGCTGCCTTCCCTGACCCGGATCTCATCGCCGGGCTTGACCAGGTACGAAGGGATATTCACCCTCTGTTCGCCGACCAGAAAATGGTTATGCCGGACCAACTGCCTCGCTTCCGTCCGCGAATTGGCAAACCCCATCCGGAAGACCATGTTATCCAGTCTTCTCTCCAGGAAGAGCAGAAGATTCGTACCGGTGATCCCCTTCTGCCGTTCGGCCCTGCCGAAATAACCCCGGAACTGCTTCTCCAGCAGGCCATACATCCTCTTGAGTTTCTGCTTTTCTCTCAACTGGACGCCGTAGTCGGAAAATTTCTTCCGGAGCTGACCGTGGTCACCCGGCGCAAACCCCCGCCGTTCGAAGGCGCACTTTTCACTGTAGCACCTGTCCCCTTTGAGAAACAGCTTCAAGCCTTCCCTGCGGCACTGCCTGCATACGGACTCTCGATATCTTGCCAAAAAAACCTCCCTGATCCCTGATCGAATGCAATGGTCAATGACGCCGGATCCAAGACCCTCCATCATTGACCGCTGAATGAGTGACTCCTGTTCCTACACCCTCCTGCGCTTGGGCGGGCGACAGCCGTTGTGCGGGATCGGCGTCACATCGCGGATGAGGCTGATCTTCAGACCCGCGGTCTGCAGCGACCTCAGCGCCGACTCCCGGCCCGATCCCGGTCCCTTGACATACACCTGGACGGCCCGGAGCCCATGCTCGCGCGCCTTCTTGACGGCATCTTCCGCCGCCATCTGGGCGGCAAAGGGTGTGCTCTTCCGGGAGCCCTTGAATCCCTGCATCCCGGCCGACGCCCAAGCGATGACATTGCCGCTCAGATCGGTGATGGTCACGATCGTGTTGTTAAACGTGGACTGGATGTGGGCTATCCCTTCGGATATATTTTTCTTTTCCTTCTTCTTTCCTGCTTTTCTGACTGGCTTTGCCATTGATCCTCCGGATTCCTCCGCTCCCTATTTCTTCTTGCCGGCAATCGACCTTCTCGGGCCTTTCCTGGTCCTGGCGTTGGTGCTCGTTCTCTGGCCCCGGACGGGCAGCCCTTTGCGATGTCGCAGCCCCCGGTAACTGCCGACATCCATCAGCCTTTTGATGGACATGGAGACTTCCCGCCGCAAATCCCCTTCGACCTTGAGTTCCTTATCGATGATATTCCTGATGGAGGTGATTTCCGAATCCGCAAGCTGATCTGTTTTCGTATCGGGGCTGACGCCGGCGTCCCGAAGGATCTCTAACGACTTTGTCCGCCCTATCCCGTAGATATAGGTTAAAGCGATCTCCATCCTCTTGTTTTTGGGTAAATCCACACCTGCAATTCTTGCCACCGATCAACCTCCTGATTTATAAATCCCTATCCCTGGCGCTGCTTGTGTTTCGGATTTTCGCAAATCACGCGCAAAACACCCCGCCTTTTGACGATCTTGCACTTCTCACAAATCTTTTTGACCGAAGAACGTACTTTCACGATCATTACCCCTCAATCCGCCGGCAGCCCGTTCTTTTCCCGTGCCGCCTTCGCTATTTTGTCCTGTAGACGATCCTCCCCCGGGTCAGATCATAGGGGGAAAGTTCCACCGTCACCTTGTCCCCGGGAAGTATCTTGATGAAATGCATCCTCATCTTCCCGGAAATATGGGCCAGGACGCGGTGGCCGTTTTCCAGTTCCACCCGAAACATGGCATTCGGCAGGGGCTCGACTACCCGGCCTTCAACCTCTATCGCTTCTTCTTTCGCCATAATCTCCGATCGATTCACGGGGACGGTTTCAAACCTGCCCCCATGATGCCTATTGCAGCCGGCTCAGGATCTCCGGTCCGTTCTCCGTAATCGCCACGGAGTGTTCAAAATGGGCGGAAAGCCCTCCGTCCTCGGTGACCACCGTCCAGCCGTCCGAAAGCACCTTCACCCGGTAGGTTCCCTGATTCACCATCGGTTCGATGGCCAGGACCATCCCGGGCCGCAACAGAATCCCTCTCCCTTTAACGCCGTAATTCGGGATCTGGGGATCCTCGTGCATGCTCCGGCCGATGCCGTGCCCGACGAAATCCCGTACGACCGAAAAACCGGCGCTTTCGACGCGCCGCTGAACCGCCGCGGAGACGTCACCCAGCCGGTTGTCCGACAGCGCCTGTTCGATCCCGTCGTAGAGCCCCTGTTCGGTGACCCTCATCAGCCGCTCAGCGGTCTCCGATACGTCGCCGACGGGAACCGTGATCGCCGCGTCTCCGTAGTATCCCTTATAAATGACCCCAAAATCCAGGCTCAGGATATCGCCGGGAAGGAGCGGACGGTCCGATGGCATGCCATGAACCACCTCGCCGTTCACCGATGTGCAGAGAGCAAAGGGATACCCGTGGTACCCCTTGAATGCCGGGATGACCCGGTTCTTTCGCGACAGCTCTTCCGATAACGCGTCCAGTTCCCGGGTCGTCACCCCCGGTTTGACCCTTCCCCGCAGTTCCGCCAGAATCTCCGCCACGAACCGGTTGCTTGTCCTGAGCTTCTCGATCTCATCCGGCAGCTTCAGGATCACCATGAACCCGCCCTCCCGTTTCCAGCGGACATGCCCGTATCAGCGTCTCCTAGCAATTCGTCCCTTCTTCATGAATCCCTCATACTGCCGGGTCAGCAAATGGGTTTCGATCTGCCCCGCCGTATCCAGCGCCACGCCCACGACGATCAGCAGGGCCGTTCCTCCGAAATAGAACGGGACATTGAAAGAGCTGATCAAAATGCTGGGAAGCACGCAGACGGCGGAGACGTAAATCGCCCCCCCGAAGGTCAGCTTCGTCAGGACATCGTCGATGTACTCGGCCGTCTTCTTGCCCGGCCGGATCCCGGGGACGTAGCCCCCGTATTTTTTCATGTTGTCCGCCACATCCACCGGGTTGAAGGTAACCGCCGTGTAGAAGAAGCAGAAGAAAACGATGAACGCCACGTAGAGCAGTTCATAACCAACCCTTCCCGGGATCATGGCACTCGCCACGGACTTCATCCAGGGATGGGGAATGAAATTGGCGATCGTCGCCGGAAACATGATGATCGATGAGGCAAAGATCGGCGGGATGACACCGGCCGAATTGACCTTGAGCGGAAGATGGGTCGACTGTCCGCCGTACATCTTCCTGCCGACCACGCGTTTGGCATACTGCACGGGGATTCGCCTCTGGCCGCTTTCGACGAATACAATGACACCGATGACCAGGACCATCAGCAGGATGAGAATGATGATGAAGAAGATTCCCATCTCTCCCGAGAAGAGCAGCCGGAAAGTATTGATGATCGCCTCCGGTCCGCGGCAGACGATGCCGGCGAAGATGATCAGCGAGATGCCGTTTCCGATCCCCTTTTCGGTGATCTGCTCTCCGAGCCACATGATGAAAGCCGTTCCCGCGGTCAGCGTGATGACCGTCATGAGCCGGAATCCCCAGCCGGTCGTGATGACGATCGACGCGCCTGTGGGCCCGGCCATGTTCTCCAGACCGATGGCGATCCCGAAGCCCTGAATCAGACTGAGAACGACCGTCCCGTAGCGGGTGTACTGCGTGATCTTTCTCCGACCCGCCTCACCCTCCTTGGAAAGCTTCTCCAGATACGGAATGGCCACCGTGAGGAGCTGGAGGATGATCGATGCGCTGATGTAGGGCATGATCCCCAGCGCAAAAACCGAAAGATTGCTCAGGGCGCCGCCCGCAAACATGTCGAAGAGGCCGAGGAGAGAGCCTTTGGCCTGTTCGAAAAATGCGGCAAGCGCCGCGGTATCGATCCCCGGCGTCGGCACGTGGGCGCCGATCCGATAAACCGCCAGCAAAAGGAATGTGAACAGAATCCTCTTCTGGAGCTCCGGTATCTTGGAGATATTTTTTAAGCCTTCTAACAAGTCAGATGACCTCTACAATGGTTCCGCCTGCGGCCTCGATCTTCTCTCTTGCCCCGCGGCTCACGCTGTCAACCTTCACGGAGAGGGGAAAGCTGATCTCCCCGTTTCCCAGGATCTTGATGCAGTCCGCGCTCCCTGGCACCAATCCGACCGCCGCCAGGGTTTCGCGATCCACGACGGATCCCCCCTGAAACTTTTTCAGCTGCTCGATGTTGACGATCGCAACGACCCGCCTCGTGGGATTCTTGAATCCCCGCTTGGGCATCCTCCGGGTCAGGGGCATCTGCCCCCCTTCGAAATTGGGCCGGACACTGTGGCCGGAACGGGCGTTCTGCCCCTTAGCGCCCTTGCCTGCCGTTCCGCCGTGCCCCGAGCCGTCGCCGCGACCCACCCGCTTCTTCTTTTTCCGCGAACCTTCCGGCGGCTTCAACGATCCCAGATTCATTTCCCATTCCCCTCAACTTCGACCGCGGCCACCAGGTGAGTGACCTTCCGGATCATCCCACGGACCTGCGGCGTATCATTCAGCACCACACTCTTATTGACCTTGCCCAGACCCATCCCGCGAAGGATTTTGCGCTGCGCCTCCGGTCTTCCGATATAACTGTGAACCAACGTAACCTTGACCATTTTCCCCACAGCCAATCCCTCTCAACTTAGATTTCCGCAGCGCCCTTGCCCCTGGCGGCAAGGATATCGGCCGGTGCCCTCAACTGCCCGAGCCCTTCGATGGTCGCCTTGACCAGGTTGTGCGGATTATGCGATCCGAGGCATTTTGTCAGAATATTGTGGACGCCGGCCACCTCCAGTACGGCGCGCACCGCACCGCCCGCGATCAGGCCGGTCCCTTCCGCCGCAGGCTTCAGCAGGACCTTGCCAGCGCCATAGTGCCCGATGACGCTGTACGGAATCGTGCGATTCTCGACAGCCACCCGGGTCATCGCCTTCTTGGCCTGTTCCATGCCCTTGCGGATCGCCTCGGGGACTTCATGGGCCTTTCCCAGACCGGCGCCGACGGAACCCTTCCCATCACCAACGACCACCACGGCGCTGAACCGGAACCGCCTTCCGCCCTTCACCACCTTGGCCGTCCTGTTTATCGTAATCACCCTGTCGAGAAGTTCCAGTTCTTCCATAATTCCTTTTTCCTACGATCATCCCTTCGCTGTGGTTAGTAGAATCGAAGGCTAAAACTTCAGCCCCGCCTCCCTTGCGCCGTCGGCCAGGGCCTTGACTCTTCCATGATACAGGAACCGCCCCCGGTCGAAGACCACATTCTCGATGCCCGCTTCCTGGAGCCGCTTGGCCAGAAGTTTCCCCACCGCCTTGGCCTCGTCGATCTTCTTCAGACCGGGAAGGGAAGCTGTCAACTCCTTGCTGAGTGTCGAGGCCTCGGCCAGGGTCCTGCCGGAATCATCGGCAATGGCCTGGGCATAGATATGGACCGCAGACCTGAATACGGAAAGGCGGGGCCGCTTCTCGGTGCCCGTCACCTTCCCCCTCACCCTCATCTTCCGTTTGCTTCTGATCTTTTCGATTCTCTTCGTTGCCAATGTCTTACCTCTTTACGGGGTGCGCCGAACCGGGCCGGCTGCACCGGAAACTTAGGCCCCAACCGATTTGCCGACCTTGCGCCTGACCTGCTCGCCCGCATACTTGATCCCTTTGCCCTTGTAAGGCTCCGGTTTCTTCAGGCTCCGGATCTCCGCTGCCACCCGTCCGACCAGTTGCTTGTCAATGCCGGACACCGCGATGTTGACCAACTTATCGACCTTGATCTCGATCCCCTTGGGGATCTCGTATTCGACCGGGGCGGAGAAGCCGATGATCAGCTTCAGGGTATGCCCTTCGATCTCGGCACGGTACCCGACTCCGGAAATCTCGAGTTTTTTCTCAAATCCGCTGCTGACCCCTTTGACCATGTTGGCCACCAGGGTCCGGACCAGACCATGGAAGGATCTCTCCATCCTTCCGTCGGACGGCCTTTTCACCTCGACGGCCCGATCACCCACAATCACATCGATGCCCTGGGGCACGGCCAGGGAAAGCGCTCCCTTCGGGCCCTTCACCATGATCATGGAGGCATCCCGGCTGACTTTCACCCCTGCCGGAATTTCCACAGGTATTTTACCGATTCTTGACATGAAGTCCTCTCCCGATTCTTACCGGGGAACAGATCCGAGATCCGTCCCCATCGCTTTCCAGCTTACCAGACGTTGCAGAGAAGTTCACCACCCAGGCTCTGCTCTCTCGCCTCTTTGTCCGTCATGACACCTTTCGAGGTGGAAAGGATGGAAATGCCGTAGCCGTTGAGCACCTGGGGAATCTTGTCGTTCTTGACGTAGACCCTCCGCCCCGGTTTACTGACCCTCTGGATATCGGTCATCACCGTTCTCTTTGAATCCGGGTACTTCAAGTAGATCCGCAGCACCTCATGTGCCAGCGAATCCTTTTTGAGGTCATAACCGCTGATGTATCCGGATTTCTTCAATACCTTCGCCACATTCAGATTAATTCGCGAGTTCAGGACATCCACGCTCTTGAAATGAACCCGGTTGGCATTTCTGATCCTGGTGAGCATATCCGCGAGCGGATCCGTCATCCCCATATTGCTGCTCCTTTTCTACCAGCTCGATTTGATCACACCCGGAATTTCTCCCTTAAGAGCCAAATTCCTTAGGCATATTCTACACATATCGAATTTTCGGTAGTATGCCCGCGGCCTCCCGCAGATCGGACACCGGTTGTAGCTTCTGACCGAAAATTTCATTTTTCTCTTGGCCTTCACGATCAAGGATGTCTTTGCCACTCTCACTCCTCCAGAGATATGTCCCGCTCTTTTCTAATTCCTGAACGGCATGCCCATCAGCTTGAGCAGTTGCCTCGCCTCTTCATCCGTCTTGGCCGTCGTGACGATCACGATATTCATTCCCCGGATCTTTTCGATCTTGTCGTATTCGATCTCCGGAAAGATGATCTGTTCTCGGAGGCCCAGGGCGAAATTCCCCCTCCCGTCGAACGATTTCGAAGGAATCCCACGGAAATCCCGGACACGGGGAAGGGCCACGCTGACCAGCCGGTCGAAAAATTCAAACATCCGCTCCCTTCGGAGGGTAACGCAGCAGCCGATCGACATCCCCTGGCGGAGCTTGAAGGTGGCGATGGACTTCTTGGCCTTGGTGATGACCGGCTTCTGCCCCACGATCGCAGTCAGCTCCGCCACCGCGGTGTCCAGAATCTTGACGTTCTGAATGGCCTCACCCAGGCCCATGTTGACGACGATCTTCGTCATCCTGGGCACTTCCATCGGG
>JAJFTY010000220.1 GCA_021372695.1 Deltaproteobacteria bacterium | reverse complement strand
GGGCGATGACGAACGTCGTCCTTCCCTGGAACAGCCGGAGCAGGGCGTTCTGGATGACCTGCTCGGTCTGCGTGTCCACCGAGGAGGTGGCCTCGTCCAGAATCAGGATCCGGGGATCGGCCAGAAGGGCGCGCGCCAGGGAGATGAGCTGCCGCTGCCCGACCGACAGCAGAACCCCTCCTTCCTCGACCGTCGTTTGATATCCGTGCTGCAGCTCCATGATGAACCCGTGGGCGCCCACCGCCTCCGCCGCGGCGGCGACCTGTTCATCGCTCGCATCGAGCCTCCCGAACAGGATATTCTCCCTCACCGTTCCGTTGAACAGGAAAGGCTCCTGGGGCACGATGCCCATCTGCCGCCGCAGGCTGCCCTGTTTGACCGTCCGCAGGTCGTGGCCGTCCACCAGGATGCGGCCGGAGGTCGGGTCATGGAAGCGCGCGAGCAGTTTCACGAGGGTGGTCTTGCCCGCGCCCGTCTCGCCGACCAGGGCGACGGTTTCTCCCGGACGGGCTGTCAGATCGACGTCGCTCAGAACGGGTTTCGCATCCTCGGCGTATTGAAAGGAAACATGCTCGAAACGGACTTCGCCCCGGACGGATGGGATATCGCGGCTATCCGGGGCGTCCTCGACCTCCACCTCCATGTCCAGCAGGCCGAGGATTCTCTCCCCGCCCGCCATTGTGGACTGGAGTGCGGTGAAGCGGCGCGACAGGTCGTGGATCGGCTCGAAGAATCGGTCGATGTAGAGGGTGAAGGCGACGAGCACGCCCGCGGTCATCTGCTCGCCGAGGACGGCCGTGCCGCCCAGCCAGACGATCAGGGCGGTGGCGACGGCGCCGAGCACGTCGACGATGGGATTGAAGAAGGCGACGACGCGGGCGGCCTCGACGGACTGTTCAAGATGATAGCGGTTGACGACATCCGCGAAGACCCGCCGGTTGTGGCCCTGGCGCGAGAAGGCCTGCACCACGCGCACGCCGTTGACGTTCTCGGCAAGGACCGAGTTAACCCATGAAACCGCCCCGCGGACCTTCCGGTAGGCCGTCCGGGAGAGGCGGCGAAAGAGAAAGGTCGCGAGCGCCATGGGCGGTAGAACGCTGAAGGTCAGGAGCGCCAAGCGGAGGTTCATGTCCAGCATCACGACGACGATGAGCGCGAGAGTAAAGATGTTCCGCGTGATGGCGAGCACCGACCAGGTGAGAAAGTCGCGCAGGGTTTCGACGTCGTTGATGATGCGGGTGATCACCCGTCCGACCGAGTAGTGGCTGAAAAAGCCGAGCGAAAGCCGCTGCAGGTGGTTGAAGAGGGTCGTGCGCAGGTCATAGATCACCGCCTGCCCCACCCGGGCCATGATGTTGATCCGCGAGTACGTGCAGACCCACTGGATGAGGGATACCGCGAGGTACGCGATCACGGTGTACCGGAGCACGGGGAGGTTGCGGGCGGCGAGGCCGTCATCGATGGCGATCTTGACGAAATAGGGCCCGGCGACCGCCGCCGCGGAGGCGCCGAACATGAGGAGCACCGCGAGGAGGAGCTCCCGGGCATAGGGCTTCGCATGGGCGGCAAGCCGGCTCACGACCCCCGGGTTGTAGCCTTTGGCGTCGGACTCCTCTTCCGACTTCGTGATGTAGGCGGGCGGTTTGATCGTGGTCATCGTCGTTCCCGAAAACAGGTCATACTTGACGGTTCGGCAAGGGCCGAGAATCCACCGCCAACTTTCTATGGGTCATGGCTCTTCCCCATTCTCCGGCGCCTGCTGCAATTGAAGATCGTGAATCGCCCTGTACAGCCCGCCCCGGGCGAGCAGCTCTTCATGCGTGCCGCGCTCGGCGATGCGGCCTTTGTCCATGACCAGGATCAGGTCGGCGCGGCGGACGGTGGCCAGCCGATGGGCGATCACGAAGGTCGTGCGGCCCTTCATGAGGTTCTCCAGCGCTTCCTGGATCAGCTTCTCCGTCTGCGTATCCACGGAAGAGGTCGAGTCGTCCAGAATCAGAATGCGGGGATCCATCAGGAGGGCCCTTGCGATCGCGACCCGTTGGCGCTGGCCGCCGCTCAGCGTCACGCCGCGTTCGCCCACGATGGTCTCGTACCCGTCGGGAAGCTCCAGGATGAACTCATGGGCCTGGGCTGCTTTCGCCGCGGCCACGACCTCGGCGTCGTCCGCCTCCGGCCGGCCGTACGCGATGTTGGCCCGGATCGAATCGGAGAAGAGAAGGGGGGTCTGCAGGACGATGCCGATCTGGCGGCGCAGTGATTTGAGATCCACCGAGCGGACATCCGCGCCGTCCACGAGCACCACCCCTTCCGTCACATCGTAGAAACGCGGGATCAGGTTGACGAGCGAGGTCTTGCCGGAGCCGGTCTGCCCCATCAGCGCCACGATGCGGTTCGGTTCGACGGCCAGATCGATGCCGGCCAGGGCGAAGGACTTTTCGTCCGGATAGCGGAACGAAAGGTTGCGGAATTCGACGCGGCCGCTCAGGGTCGGAAGGGTGACCGCGTTCTCCGGTGAGCGGATTTCCGGTTCGTGGTCCAGGATTTCGCAGATGCGCTGCGCGCCTGCGGCCGCCTCACCCGCGCCGTTGACGAGCCAGGTCATCTCCTGGATGGGCGCGGAGAGCATGAGCATGTAGGAGTTGAAGGCCACGATCTCGCCGATCGTCATGCGGCCCCCGATGACCTGCTGGCCGCCGAAGAGCAGGATGAGGATCGTGCCGAATGTGATGAGCAGCGTGGTGGTCGGCATCACCTTGGACCACTCGTGGACGACCGTGAGGCGGGCTTCGAAATATTTCCGGTTGCTTTCGTCGAAACGTGCGATCTCGTAAGCTTCGCGCGCAAAGGCCCGCACAACCTGAACTCCCGTGACGTTCTCCTGCAGGCGCGTGGAGAGATCTCCCAGGGTCTGATCCACGTGATAGAAGAGCTTCGTGACCCGGTCGCCAAAGAGGGAGGTCATGACCGCCAGCGGGATGAGCGGCAGGAGCGCGATCATCGCGAGCCGCGCGTCGAGGGAGACCATCATGGCGATGACCCCGACCGACAGGGAGAGCAGCTGGATCGATTCGACCATGCCGCTGCCGGCGAAGTTCTGGACGGCGCGCACATCTTCGATGCAACGGGTGATCAGCTGGCCGGACTGGTTGTGATCGTGGAAGGTGAAGGGCAGGTGCTGGATGCGGTCGTACATGGCGTTGCGCAGGTCATAGCCGACGAAGGCCGCCGTCCGCTCGGAGAGATAGTTCTGGGTCAGATTGAGCACGGCAATGGCAAGGCCCAACCCGAGCAAAAGAAGCGCTGCATGGACGAGATACCCCGCCTGGCCCCGCAGCAGTCCGTCGTCGATCACCTTCTGCAAGATGCGCGGAACGATGAGCGAGAGCCCCGTGACGGCAAGGAGGGCGAAGATGGTGGCGGCGATCGGCAGGGCATACGGCTTGATAAAGGAGCGCAGCCTAAGCAGGTATTTCATCAGGGGATATCACAAGCCTTTTCCGGATTTCCGGAAATCTTCTCATCCACGGCTGCAGCCAGGAGCCTTTTGTAAAAAGCGGGAACTTCCGCGCTCCCCTCCGCAGGCGACCAGTCGGCAAATTCGACGACGGTCACCGGGTCATAAGGCCCGGGCTTGACCTCGAAAAACAGGGAGCGGTCATGAATGGGCACCCAGGTGTGCCAGACATCCTCCGGGATCTCCAGGCCGGTGACCTCGGCGCCGGGCCCGACGGTAACTCTCTGGCTCACCCGTCCCGCATGATCAAAGGTAATCACGTCGAAGAGGCCGCGCAAGACAATCGCAAATTCTTTTTTCCCGGGATGGCGGTGCGGGCGAAAATAGGAATTCAGGCAGGCGGCGATGAACAATCGCTGGATCGGATCGGACGGCTGTTCATGGACGTTGTGATTGAGGCGCAGCCGCTCACGGGCACAGGCCTGCACCGTAAGATCGTCCAGCATCGCTCCGGTAATCAACTTCATCGGTGTCGTAACCATGATCATCCTCCTATGCCCCGTTTCAGTTGCAGGACCCTACCTTTGTATCAGAATGGTTTGTATTGTCAATTGCTTGTTTTTACTATGGTAACCGTCAAATCCGGGCAGAGCCCCGAGGGAAAGGAGAATTTGCCAGCACCGCGATGCCGGGAAGGACCGCACCGAGAACAGATCCGATACTGCCCGGGGTCTTCTGCAAATTTCGTGAACACCAGCTGAATGTTTCGTTCAATCCCGAGGCGGCTCCCATCGGGGGGCCAAAGGCATGGTCAAAAATAATATAATGATTTTGAGCAACTATTCTATATTGGCGCAAAGGCAGAAGATGGCATGGAAATTTCATAAAAGAACCACAAAAATGGAAGGCCGGCAAGGGAATTCAGGCCGCGAATAGTTGAAAAAACCTGGATTCAATCAAGAATGGGAGAAAAAAGATGAAAAAGATCATGCAGACCCTGCTTTTGGCCATGTTCGTCATCCTGGCGACGGCCTCATTCAGTTACGCGGAATACGCTGCGGTGGGCGGCGGGAATTTCCCCTATTTCCACCTCGGCTGCCTCATCGTCGGAGGCCTGATCATCCTCTCCCTCAAAAACCGCTATCCGAGACTCTACCTGAGCGAGGCGATCGGCTCTTTCGCCCTCTACACCGTCCTCGTGGCCCTCTTCACCTCGCCGGTGGTCGACGCCCTGAAGACGGTGATTGGCTAGGATTCCCCAAGAGTTCCTCCTCTCCGGCCGCGGACTTTTTGCCCTCCGGCTCCGGGGAGGAGGAGATCAAAAAAGCATTTGCCCAAACCTTCTGCCCGGGTTTCGGGTATTCATTCCATAGATATCGCTCGCCTTGACGGATTTCATCTCCTCTCCCTTGCCCCCGGGATGGCAGGTGGCGCAACTGACGGAGCCGGTTGCGCCACCCAGGGTCTTGTCGTTGAAGAGCTTCTTCCCCAGCTCCACGGACGGCCCTTCAGCCGCGATCAGATACCCTGGCGAAGATACGAGCAGGATGAGGATCACGAAGATCACGGATACTTTTTTTTCTTCCTCTCCTTCCGATCATCGATGCAGCCTTAGGCTCCATCGTCTTGCCGCCGTTGCGAAATGCCCGCTCGTGCGAAGCAAGTTCAGAAATCGTTGATCGCGTCGATCAGATTCCTGAGCCGGCCATAGCTGCTGCGGTTGAAGTCCACCGCGAGCCGCGGCAGATGGACGACGTCTGCGTCGGCTATTTCAGGGCCCAGCGCCCCGGACGCCACGATGCTGCCCCCGGGCAAAAGGATGTCTGGGAACTGATCCGACAGCTTCCGGACGTCATCGGGGCTGAGCTCGGAGGTGAGGCGGATCACCAGCCTGCCCTGCACGTAGCGGATGCTGTGATAGCGGCGATAGAAATGGAGAATCCTTTCCACCGCGTCATCCACGGTGCATACATGGTCGAAAAGGGCAAAGTCCGCCCTGCCGATGTAGTTGCGGGCCAGAAGTTCGTCCTCGAAGAACTTGATGATGCGTGACCAGTACGAGCATTCGGGGCTGTCCACGAGCACGAGCGGCAGCGGATTGCGTTTGCCGGTTTGCATCAGCGTGAGCGTCTCCATGGCCTCGTCGAGCGTTCCGAAGCCCCCGGGAAAGATGGCCACGGCATCCGCTTCTTTGAGGAAGGCGACTTTGCGGTTGAAAAAGTATTTGTAGGTGATGACGCGCGGATTCCCCGCAATCACGAAATTCGGCTTCTCCTCGAAGGGCAATCGGATGTTCACGCCGAAGGAGTACCTGGAGCCGGCACCGGCGTTGGCGGCATGCATGATGCCCTCTCCGCCCCCGGTGATGATCATGTAACCTGCGCCAGCCAATTTTTTCCCGAAGCGCTTTGCCATTTCATAGATGGGATCGCCCGGCCGGGTGCGGGCCGAACCGAAGACCGTGACTTTGCGGACATTCCGGTAAGGGCCGAACACCTTGGACGTGTAGCGCATCTCCTTGAGCGTGGTGTTCATCAGCTTGAGGTCCGCGCTCTCGTCGACTTCCTGTCCGGCCTTGAGCGAAGAGATGATCATCTCCCGGACGTATTTCGGCCTGCGGATGCCCCGGGCCGTCCTGATCAACTGCTGGATCAGCTGATCGAGCGGGCCGTTATCTTTGTTGAAATAGATTTCCATGGTTTGCCTGCGGGGCGGTCGAAGAGCGTGGCCTTGATTCCGGCGCGGTCGTGAAGAAAGCGATGGTGCAGGTGCCGGGCGCCTTCCCGCCGGGCTCCCGCCATGCTCAAACGCCCGTGCCGTAACTTTTCGATATATAGTCGGCGATGATTCGGGCATCCTCGTCCGGGATCGCGGCGCCGTAGACCTTGACCATCTTGATCGCCTCCGCCTGCCACCTCGCTTTCGGGAACTTGTGCTGGGTCGTGATGTAGTCGAGGCTGTGGCAAAGGCCGCAGAACCGGCCCGTGACCTCCTTGCCGGGAGCGTCCTTGAGCGTCACCGTGATCGCAGGGAGGGTGATGCTGCGCTTCGTGCCCTCTTTCATCAACCCCGGATCGCCGGCCGTCGTCGCGCTCCCGCCGACCCAGAGGACAATCGCCGGGAGCACTGAAAGCAAGGTCTTTCTTTTCATGGTCCTCCTCCTACGTGACGATCAGGGTCTGCTTTTCGATCCTGTTCATGAGATAGCCCGATGGATTCCAGAGGGTCTCCTGCGGCTGGGATTCCCCGATGCTGTTCGTGGCGCGGACCATGACCGTGTAGCTTCCTGGCTTCATCGGTTTCCAGCGATAGAACCACTGGATCCACGAATAGCGTCCCAGGTCTTTCCCAAGGCGGGCCGGGCGCCGGGTCATGCCGCCGTCGACGGAGACGAGCACCTCCCGGATGCTGTACCCGCCGGAGAAAGCGATGCCCATTAGCTCGACGGGGCGCCCGGCTTTGTGGCGCGTCCCGGCGGCCGGATCGACGAGCAGGGAACGGGTCGTCATGCGCGTGATGGGAACGGTGCTTTTCGGGGTGCCCCCGGGCTCCACGCACCCGCAGGGCGTATCCGGGATGCGGTAGGCCGTCTTCATCCACAGGCTGTCCAGGGGTTGCGTCGCCACTTCGATGTCCGAAAGGGACTTCACCCAGTAGGTCGCATACCAGCCCGGCACGACCAGCCGGATCGGAAAGCCGTTCAGCATGGGCAACTCCCGGCCGTTCATCTCGTAGGCGATGAGGATGTCTTCCTCCAGGGCTTTATCCAGGGCGAGACTCTTCTGGAAGTTCTGCGTGGTCGGCAGCACCGCTTTGTCCAGCCCTCTGAAGAACACCTCCGTCGCTCCGGCCTTGATGCCGGCGCTCTTCAGGACCTCCTTGAGCCGCACCCCGCCCCAGGTGACGTTGCCCATGGCGCCGTTCAACCACTGGCCGCCGAAGACCGGCGGGTCGAAGAAACTGCGGCTGTTGCCGGAGCACTGGTTGACGGCGGTGTACCCGGTCTTCTCGAACCGTTTCAGGTCGTCCATGGAGAGGGAAAGTTCCTTGTCGACATGGCCGTGAACGACGAGACGCCACGTGGCCAGATCGACCGTCGTGGGGATGTTGGCCAGGTGCCAGCGCACGTAGAGGGCTTCGTTGGGCGTCACCAGCTCTCGAAAGTATTTGAGCGGCGTTTCGAGCTGCGGCGGCCGGGACGTCAGGAGGAGCAGCGCGGTCTTTTCCGGGTAGGTCACGAGGCTTCGTTCACCGGCAAACAGGAGCGGCGGGAGCGCTCCCGTTGCCGCCATGGCCGTCGTGGCGCCCAGGGCTTTGATGAAGTCGCGGCGGGTGATGTCTTGGAATCTCATGGGCTCCCTCCTTGGATACATAAAGCATGATGCTCTTCAGGCGGGGTTATTCAAGATCGGTATAATGGGGGATCTTTGAGAGGGAATAGCTATCAGAGGCACCGGCTCCGCTTCGCCGGGTCCGGCGGGCGGCTAAGGGGCAGGTGCGAGCAGGCGCTTCAACGCGGCGTCCAGATTATCGCTGAACCGGTCGAGGTCGATATCCTTGTAGAGAAAGAGATTCGCCCCGGCTTCATAAGCCTTTTTCTCATCCAGGTCGAAGGAAGACATCGTGACCATGATTACGGGGAGGGATTGAAGGCCTCGATCGGCGCGGATCTGTCGGAGACAGGCGATGCCGCCCATGACGGGGATGTTGAGGTCGAGGAGCGCCAGGGAAGGCAGATCCGGTCCCCCCCCTGAGACTCTCAAGGGCACTCTCGGCGTTTCCGTGCGCCTCAACCTGCACGTCCCACCCCTTCTCCGCCATGGCCGCTCCCGTGATCTCGACGTCGCAGGGATTGTCATCGACAATCAGAATCCGGTGCATCCTTACCCCTCGCTACTCGGCGATCAAAAACGGCTGGAGTCCCAGTTTCTTCAATTCGGTCATCTGGGCACGGGCTTCATTCAAAGAGCCATGCGATCCGACGATGACCCTGTAATATCGCCCTTTTTGGGAGAGATCGGCCGGCACGATGACCGGAGTGTAGTTTTCGGCCTTCAACCGGTCGGCAAGCTTGCCGGCATCGGCCTCGGCCGAGAACGATTCAGCGACGACCTTATATTCCTTGGACTTCTTCGGTGCTTTGGCTTCCGGTTTCTGTTCCGGTGCAGGCTCCGGCGGCTTGGCCGCCGCCTGGACCACCGGTGCACCGGCTGCGGCAGCAGATGGCACGGGCTCGGGCGGCTTTGCGGTCGGCTGAACCGTTGCGGCGCTCTCTGTCGCCGTCTTTGCCGCCGGTTTGGCAGCTTGTGGAGGCTTCTCGGCTTTGGCTTCCTTGGAGGCCGGCGGCGCGCCGGATGCCGCGGCGGTTGCCGCCGGTTTGGTGGCTTCTGCCGGCCGTTGAGACTCCTCCTTTTTGGGGGCGGAAGCACCGACTTTCCCGACCGGGCCGGGGGCGGGCGCAGGCACCATTTTCGAAGTCGAATCGACCGTGCCGCTTTTAGCCGCCTCTTTCACGGCAGGGCTCTCCGCCTTCGGGAGAGCGGCCGTCTGGGGAATTTCCCCGGCGCTGCGCTTGACACTCTCCTGTGCAGGAGCCTGAGCCGTCGTCTCCCTGTAAGCCCGTGACAACATTTTGCCGACCTGAAAACTCAGCCCGAGGACGGCAAGCGCCGAGGCGGCCAGCAATATGATGAGTAAAATGTTTTTATGCTGTTTCAAGTGATGCTCCCGCCCCTGTCGCGATGCCTGAATGAAGACGCCTGCGAACGTCAGGAGACCGACCGGTTTCTACTTCTTGAACACGCCGAACAGCCTTTGCAGGGCGGGCTTTTCGATCTTTTCCATGGCGTCGAACTCGCCCGCGTCGAGCCACATTCCCCTGCAGACGGAACATTCGTCGATCTTCACGCCCTTGAAATCGATCTCGATCAGATCCATCCCGCACTTCGGACATTTCATGAAGTGCATCCGGCGCAGTTTCTCCTTTTCCTCTTTGGATGCCTCGGTGTGGGTCCGCTCGGCGATCTTCTTTTTCATCTCCTGTTCGATGCGCGCGAAATACTCATCTTCATGGTCGGTTGGCTTTACCGGCATGGAAACTTCCCCTTTCTGTATTCCTCTCTCTTCCTGCGGAAGGTGAGAAGTGCATGGGGCATCGTCTTTTCGAGGAGGAAGTATAGGGAGAAGGGCTCTGCATGTCAATGGAATTTGTCATGAAAATGGCGGTATGGCGAGCCGCGGTTGCCATGAGCCTGCGGGAGAGGCGGACGAGGGAAAACCGATGCCGAGGCCGCGAAGAGGGCGGCGGCTGCCGGTCATTTCATGACGCCCAGTCCCGAAAGAACGGCGAGAATTCCGGTGCCCACGACAACGACGATCGACAGAATGCGGAAAAAGGAGTCGTTCACATGCCTGAATGCCAGCATGCCGAGGTAGACCCCGACGACCAGCCCGGGCGCGAAGGAGGCCGCCGTCAGCAGGATATCCGGCGTGACCATGCCCGACATGGCCAGTCCGATCAGAGAGGCACCCGTGTTGACCAGAAAGAAGGCCGAGAGGCTCGGGTGGATCTCCCGCTTTTGCCAGCTCTGGTTGTGCATGAAAAGCACCGCCGGAGGTCCGCCGAGGCTCGTGGAAGCGTTCAGGATGCCGCTTGCAAGCCCCGCCATGCATGAAGCCCGCCGTTCATCGGCAAAATGGGGCGTCAACCTGAAGATGAGCAGGATCGCGAAAAAAACGGTGATCACGCCGATCAATACTTTCAGGAGGGTCGGCGAGATGACGGTGATGATGAACACCCCGATCGGCACCCCCAGCAGACTGGCGACCGTCATCGGCAGCAGCCGCCTGACGTTGATCGCCCTGTGGGAAGAGGCAACCACCATGACATTGCTGAGCGACGCCAGGAGCAGGTTCACCGGGATCACCGCCTTGGGTTCCATGATCAGAATCATGAAGGGTGTAAAGACCAGGGAGAATCCGAAGCCCGTGGTGCCCCGGATGAACGCGGCGACCAGGAGAGCGCCGATCGCCATGAACCATGATGCACTGAATATGTCGAGCCCCTGCATGAGCCAACCTTTGTAAGAATTTGCCTGCCTGCCTTACGGGCGTTGCTTTTTCGCGGAGATGAAGATAGGGCGGGAAGGTCTGCATGTCAACGGAAAACTGCCGCAGGAGACGCCCCCGGGGGAACGCAGGCGTGGGGGAAGGGGAGGGGGCTGGATTTGTCCCGTCGCCGGGGCGGATCGGGCAAAGCGGCGGGAGCGCAGGGTCAAGGACAGACGGCTTTCAGCACAATACCCACCTGCCGGTCTCGGCTGCGTGGCCCGGACGAAAGGAGAAGAGCAGGATCAAAGAGATCGTGGCGATCACCGGAGATATCCGGGCTTTTCTGATGTTCATCGGCCATCCCGGTCGACCGGCATCGTTTCCATGACCAGTCTCATGACCCCCTTGTTGACGAAGCCGAGTTCCTTGGCCATCAGGTAGGAGACGTCGACATCCCGGCCTTTGATGTACGGTCCCCGGTCATTGACAACGCCTTCGACGGACCTGCCGTTTTGGGGATTGACGAGCCGGACCCGGGTCCCCAGAGGGAGCGTCCTGTGCGCCAGGGTTTTCTTGTCCATTTCGAACCTCTCCCCGCTGGCCGTCAGCCGGTTGTGATGCGGCTCTCCATACCAACTGGCGGTCACTTTTCGAATGACCCCGGGAGAAACGGGCCGGGGGGAGGGGGTGGGCGTGAGAAAGTCGGACTCCGGCGGCAGAACCGCCGATGGGAGCGTGACGTTCTCGTAGAGATTGGCCCGGTGCAGGCCTATGAGCTCCCGATATTCGCTCTGAATATTGTCCGCGAGCTGATAACCGATCAGCATCGATGCGCCGCCGATGAGGGAAACGCAGAGGATCAACGCCGGCCAGCAGATCGCCTTCTTCAAGAAATCTCTCGTAGACATGGTGTACCTCCGGTCTATTCGAGAAACAGCATGATCAGAGCAGGGGGAATAAAATAGAGAGATGCGACAATGATCACGCCGATATACATCTCCTCGATCCACTGCTCCTGGGCAAGAACCGCATCATCCCATTGGACCTGTCTGACATAGGTCCGGAATCGATGAAAATGCCGTTTCATAAAGGTCTTTAACTTGTTTCCCCTCGACCGCCGCGGCGTCGTGACTGTCATATTCGAAGAATCCTTTTTCAGACCGCCGAACGGTATTCCCGCCCGGCAGCGTTACGGCTGCAAGTGCCAACACTCTACCCTCATTCAGCGATTCGGAGCAGGTGCCGGGGGGCCATTTCTGATCCCCCGGCCAAGAGAAAAGAAGAAATGAGGAGAACTGTCGCTTTCAGTGCCCGTTATGACCCACAGGAAGTCTGCCTTCGGGGGTTATTCTTACAGGATGCGTGCCAAAAGGCGAAAAAATTACCTAACACGCCGTATTTAAAATGAAATTCATGGAATAGGATGGGTGATTGTCTGGCCTGGACCGGGCCGAATTTCGACAAAATGGTCGGCACTCCGAGAGGTTCCAAACGAATAAAACTTTGAATTCCGCGTTGTTGCCAAAGATGGCTTCGCCTATGGCCGTCCCGACATAATTGTCGAATGCCGGAACGGGCTCCAGAATCGCCTTGGGGCCGAAATTGTCTCAATGCGGAAGTGAGAAGTAGAAGGTGGCTCCCGCGTCCACCTTGCCTTCCGCCCAGACCCGGCCGCCGTGGCGGTGGATGATGCGGTTCACCAGGGCGAGGCCGATCCCGGTTCCTTCGTATTCGTTGGGGCTGTGCAGCCGCTGGAAAACGCCGAACAGCTTGTCGTGGAACTGCATGTCGAAACCGATGCCGTTGTCCCGGATCCAGTAGGTCGTTTCGTTGCCCTCAACGCGGCTTCCCACCTCGATCCGTGTCACCTCGCGACTCCGGGTGAACTTGACCGCGTTGCCCAGCAGGTTGCTGAACACCTCCCGGATCAGCGACCGGTCCCCCATTCCGGGCTGCACGCCTTCGACCCCCAGGACCATGTTCCGGTCGGGATGGATGGTGATCAGGTTCTGCCAGACATCCCGGATCATCCATTCCATGTCGAGGCGGCTCTTGGTCATCTCCTGCTTGCCGAGGCGGGAAAACGCGAGCAGGTCGTCGATCAGATGTCCCATCGTATCCACGTTGCTCCGGATGGAATCGAACTGGCGCCGCGTCTCGCCATCGAAATTCTTCTCCTCTCTTCTGAGGATCATTCGTGAATAGCCATCGATGGCGCGCAGAGGCGCCCGGAGGTCGTGGGAAACGGAGTAGCTGAAACTTTCGAGCTCCTTATTGGCGGCTTCCAGCTGATTGTTGAGGGATTCGACTTCCAGGAAGCCGCGGTGGGTCATCTCGAACGGGGCAAGACATTCCGCAAAAAAATCCTGCGCGGATTCCACCAGGTGAACGCAATCGTTGACGGTGGTGGCGGCGGCGAATAATCCGAGCAGCGCTTTCCGTTGCGCTGACTGGACATCCATGACGCCCAGCCCGTCCAGCATCGCCTGGCGCCCCAGCTCATATCCGCGTTTCAGCGCGATTTCGCCCGCGCCGTCGAGGCAATCGCGTAATAAATTTCTGTAATTTGCTTCAAACTTACGCAGCTTTGACTTCATGCCTGCCCCCCGGTATAACGTACCGCCAGCACCAGGGCATCGTCATTTTTCCTGCTGTAATCTGTCAGGATCGTATCGGCAATTTGCTGGGGTGCGATTTCCGGATTCGCCTCTTTTTCAAATCCGCTGGCAATGCCATCCGTGTAAAAAATGAGCAGATCTCCCCGGCCGACATGGGTCGTGGAAGGACGCAGAGGCGGCATCTGATAACCGACGACGCCGCCTCTGTGGAGAAGCGATTCGTGGGCCGGATTTGCCTGCGGATCGGAACGGAAAAGAAGACCATCCACATTGCCGACGCCAAGCCAGGTCATGGCATGGTTCGCGGCATCGAACAGGGCCAGGCTGAGAACGACTCCCCTCGTCCTCAGGAGTGCTTCATGGCATTGCCTGACCAGCGAAACGAGATCGTCGTCGAGTGACCGGCTGGTCAATATCCCGGCGGCGATCGCGGCTGCGTCCGCGGCCAGCTCGCCATGACCCAGGCCGTCGATGACGGCAGCGAGAAATTTTTTCCCCTCAGCTTTCACGACGTAGGCGTCACCCGACCGTTTCTCTCCGGCGAGCGAAAGGCTGGCTGCGCCCCAATCGATGAAGGGGCTTCTCACCGTTTCCATTTCCTGATGGTCACCGTCGTCCCCCTGCCTTTTTTCGAGGCAATCTCGAACTCGTCCATGATCCGCTTGCAGCCGGGAAGTCCCAGGCCCAGGCCCTTGCTCGTGGAGTAGCCGTCCTTCATCGCCAGTTCGATATCCGGGATCCCCGGTCCGTCATCTTCGGCGATGATGGCGATCCCCTGTCTCTCCTTGCTCCGGACCAGGGCCATGATCATGTCACCCGAACCGGCATATTCGACGATGTTGCGCGCCAGTTCCGAGACGCAGGTGGCCACAAGCGTCTGCTCCGCACTCGACAGATTCAGCGCGATGCACAGCTCCCGTACCCGTTGCCGGGCGGTGACGATATCGTACTCGGAGCGGATGGGGATCCGCATCTCTTCAGACATGGGTTCTCTCGACCTTCAGAATGGCATCCAGCGTGGCCATCCCCTCCTCCAGGTCCAGCCCGGTGGGCACATCTCCCAGTGTCAGGCCCAACTGCACCATGGAAAAAGCAACCTCGGGCTGGATGCCGACAATGACGGGCTCTGCGCCGCGCAGCTTGATGGTCTGCGCGATCTCACGCAGGGTGCGCGCCGCAAAGGAATCGATCAGATCCAGCACGGTCACATCCACCACCACCCCCCGCGAGCGCAGCCTGCCCACTTTTTCCGCCAGTTGCCGGCCCATCTCCCGCCATTCCGAATCGGAAGGGGATGACTGGATGGAGGCGATCAGGTAGGACCCCTGTTTCAGAATGGGTATACTCATCGCCGTTCTATCCTTTCACCGTCTCTGCCGGAGCCGCCGATTCGATCACCCCGACCTTGTAACCCAGAAACCGGTCCGCCTCTTCGATGCCCCCCTGCAGATCTCCCACGGTCTTCAATCGCATCAGATCGACGCCGATGTATACCAGGGCCTGGGCGACGTCCGGAGAGAGTCCGGTAACGATGACCCGGGCGCCCATGAGCCGCGCTGCATCCACCGTCTGGAGAAGGTGATTGGCGATCTTGGAGTCCACCGCGGGGACGCCCGTGATGTCTATCACCACGGCCTTGGCCCGGTTCGCCCGGATCGCGCGGAGCAACTGCTCTGTGATCTGCTTTGCCCGGAGGGAGTCGATCAAACCGATGATCGGCAGGATCAGCAGCCCTTCCCTGACCTGCAGGACGGGGGTGGAGAGCTCGCGGATCGCCTCCTGCTGCTGGCGAACCACGTTCTCCCGCTCCCGGATGAAGGCCATGGCGACGATGGCCAAGATGCTGTTGGCGACCGGCTCATAGACGTCCAGCGCCGCGGTGAGCTGCGCCATATTCTTGCGGTACCGGCCGAACAGACTGCGGCCGTAAACGTCGCGCAGCGTCAGCATGCCGCCCATGATCTGCTCGGAGGTCATGCCGCGCAGGACGCCCCTTTCCGCCATTTTTCTTGCATAGGCCTCGGCAGAATCGTAGCGGGCCGTCTCGAGGCATTCGATGCACGTGTCGTAAATCGTGGCGGATTCGGCTTCGGTCTCCTGGGGCGTCATGCCCTCCAGCAACTGCTTGGCGGTCATCTGATGGACCCATGCCTTTCGCAGGGAATTGCGCTCGCCGCGGAAATGGACCACCAGCTCCTGACGCAACCCCTCTGCGTCACCCCTTTCTTTTCTCTTCGCTTCTCGATTCACGGTCGCCATTCCTCCTTATTTCATTCCGGTCTTCCGCCTGTTCGACGGCAGTGCATCACGCTCTACCGCCATGAGTCCTGTCGCCTGCCGGCCGTCATTCCACAAAATAAAAAACCCCGTTCTCAGATCAGAAACGGGGGGCTGTATCTAGCAAGTCCATATTTTCCCCCCCCCGACCGGTCAGGGACGGAACCTATTCAACTGCTATTTATGGTGGCATTTTCACTATCACGAAGACGATCTGAAATCCACGAAAAAAGAGAGGAAGTGCTTCCTCTTCCCGGGAAGATACCGGTACCTCAGGCACAAGGAGCGCAGCGGCCCTATTTCTCCTGAAAGAATTTGGCGAAGAACTGCTGCCGATTTTTCGGGATGAAGATCGAGCCGTCGTAGTCCACGATCAGTTTCCCGTCGAGGTGGTCGATCTCATGCTGAACGACGCGGGCGGCGAAGTCGATATAGCGCTTGGTCACCTTGCGTCCCTGCGCGTCGCAGGCCCGGACCTTGATTTCCGGATAGCGGCTGATCTCCACCCGGATCTCCGGGCAGGAGAGGCACCCCTCCTCGGCGACCTCCGGCTCTCCCCGCAATTGGGTGATCCGCGGATTGATGAGGATCTCACAGTCCTCTTTCCTCGCGGCGGGGTCCTTGTCGTCGAAGTTCCGGCAGCGGAAGGCGATGATCCTCCGGCCGATGCCGATCTGCGGCGCGGCAAGACCGACCGCATCCTCGCGTTCCAGGAAGGCGCTGCGGAGCGTGCGCACCGCCCGGGCCGTCTCCGCGTCGCAGGGGACCGGCGTCTCGACGCACGGCGTGCGCAGGATGCGGGTCTCCTCCTCGTTGATCTGCTCCCCGTTCCAGAGGGTCAGAACCTTGTGTGGTGACATCTCTTCTCCTCGATGTGCGGGTGGGGAACCTGCCTTCCCCTCCGCCGTTTTTCCCGTCTTTGGCGCCATCTCTTCCCCTCCGGTTGAGAACTATAACCGCAACCGGAGCTTGTCAATCAAAAAATGGCCGGCCCCGAAAGCCGTCCCGGAGATAGTCTAAACGAAAACGGGTTGTTATGTGCTTTAGGATCAGGCATGGGTGACATTATGCGAAATGTGTTATAGAGTGCGTCTTACCGGGCACCCCAAATCTGCGGTTTCGTCGGTCAACTCAGGCTTGTGGCGAGCAGGAGGATCACTCGTCATGGGTCGCGGATCGGGTTTGATGAATGATCGGAAGAAGGGTATCGCCATGAATATGCAGCAGCTCTACTATTTTAAGAAAATCGCAGAGGTTGAACATTATACCCGGGCGGCGAATGCATTGTCCATTACGCAGCCCTGTCTGAGTTATGCCATTTCGGAATTGGAAAAGGAATTGGGCGCCCCTCTGTTCTATAAGACGGGCCGCAATATCAAACTGACCAGGTACGGGGATATGTTCCTCATCCGGGTAAAAAATGCCTTGGATGAACTGGAAACGGGCAAAACAGAGATCCAGGGATTGGTCAGCCCCTACAAGGGGAATGTCATTATTTCCCACGTCAGCTCGATGAATTCAATTTATGTGCCCTTCCTGATCAGGAAGTTTTACGAGAATCAGTCCCACAAAAACATCACTTTGGATTTTCGGGAAAACCCAACCAGGAGAACTGTGGAGAATCTGAAGCTGAGAAAGGTGGACATCGGCTTCGGCTCCAAAGTGGAAGATGAAGAGCTGGAATTCTTTCGGGTGTATGACGAAGATTTGGTGCTGATTGTAAGCAAGGATCATCCCCTGTCCAAGCGGTGCGAGGTGGAGCTTAGAGACACCGAGAAGTACGAGTACATCGCCTACGGGCCGTATACCGGGATCCGAAGCTTTATCGATAACATTTTTGTTGAAGCCGGAGCGACCTGCAAGATTGTGCGGGAAGCGGAAGACAACGCGATGATCGCCGGCATGGTATCCTCGGGACTTGGGATTTCCATGGTCCCGAGAATGTTTGGCAATAAATATTTCAATGTGAAATCGTTGGAGATTAAAGGCGTTAATTCAAGTCGTCCTATGTGCATGATGTGGATGAAGGGGGCTTACCTTTCGCCGGTGGCACAGAAGTTTGTCGAATTCGTGAAAGCGAGCACTCAGGAGTTCGTTCATCCAAGCCCCGCTGTTGCATGAAGTGCATGTTTTGAACCCGGAATAGCCTCCATCAAGACCCTGAAACTCATTCAGCCATGCCCACCGACTGCCCGAAATAAGGGAATTTTATCGGTTCAATAAATAATCGGTATTTGAATTTCTCTCTTGCTCCGGCTAGAGAGAGATCGACAAAAGACAACATGGGCTGATCAACCACCAGATGCCTTTATCTCATCAATAATTCGCGTATTCTTTTGAAGAATCCAAACAGCGGGAGGAAGCAGGACGCCGGACAGCGTGAGGAACAGGGTGATGACCGTTCACGAAAGCCGGATAGGGACTGGAGCGGGGATATATGGACTACAGTAAGGAAATGTTGAATTTCAGGGGCAAAGGCGTTCTGATCACCGGCGGCACCGGTGGCAGAGTACGGGATCAACGTCAACGGCATCGCTCCGGGTTATGTGAAGATGCAGTTGACCGAAGGGTTGCTGGCCGACAGGGAGCGATGCGAAAGCGTCCTTTCCAAGATCCCGATGAGGCGTTTCGCGGATGCCCAGGACGTGGCGCCTCTGGTGCTCTACCTGGCCTCTCCCCTGGCCACTTACATGACCGGGCAGACCATCTTCATCGAAGGCGAAATGCATATCGACTAGATTCAAGGCAGCGGCTCTTGAGGAAGAGCGCCGCTGCCATTCATCGTATTTGAAAGGAGTGTCTGAATGCCGCAACTTCACATCCAGTGTTATGAAGAGCACACCGACGCGCAGAAGATCGCCCTGGTGAGGGATCTCACCAAGACAGTGTGCGCCGCGGCGGTCGTCAAGCCCCCGAATGTTCAGGTCCAGTTTTACCCGACCCCGAGGAACAGCCGGGCCGTGAGCGGCAGGCTGATAAGCGAGGTCGAGGATCCGTCCGCGCTGCCCCTGGACGATATCCCCTGGCTGATCGTGCAGCTTCAGCTCTTCGAGGGCCGCTCGCTGGATCAGAAGCGGGCCCTGGTCAAAGGGATCACGGAGGACATCTCGCGGAATTTCGGCACCCATCCGGAGCGGATCCAGATCATCCTCTCCGAGATGAACCGCATCCACAATTCCATCGGAGGCCTGCTTGCGATTGACCGATAGGGGCAGGCGGCGGCAGGGCAACATCAAACGTTGGTAGGAAGGAGCGAGCTATGGCTAAAATGAAACTGGGGATTATCGGAGCCGGCGTCATCGGGAAGACCCATATCAAAACCGCGCTGGATTCAACGGATTTTGAACTGGTCGGCGTGGCCGATCCGGATCCGGCCGCCTGGGTCCTGCCGAGACAGTTCGGGATCCGGTGTTATGAAAACCACCAGGAGCTGCTTGCGGCGGACAAGCCCGATGCCGTGATCGTGGCCACGCCAAACAAATTGCATGTGCCGATCGGCATCGAATGCGCGCGCGCCGGAATCCAGGTGTTCGTGGAGAAGCCGATCGCCGAATCAGTAGAAGCGGCGAATGAACTCAACGCCGAGGCGAAAAAAGCGGGGGTGGTCGTCCAGGTCGGTCACCATCGGCGCCATTACACCCGGATGAAGGAGGCCCGCCATCTCGTCCGCAGCGGGGCAATCGGCGAGTTGGTCGGGGTTGCGGGGATGTGGGCCAGCCTGAAGCCGGATTCCTATTACCAGGTCGCCTGGCGCATCCAGCCGGGAGGCGGGCCGGTGATGATCAACCTGATCCATGAGATTGACAGCCTGAGGTTCATCTGTGGAGAAATCACCGAGGTGCGCGCGCAGAAAAGCAACCGCATGCGGGGCTACGCGGTGGAGGACACCGCGGCGGTGATCCTGACGCTGGCCAATGGCGCCCTCGGCACCGTCTTCGCGAGCGATGCGGCGGCCACGCCGTGGAATTTGGAAATGGGGATCGGTGAGAATCCCAATATGCCGATGACGGGCCAGAATGCCTGGTATTTCATGGGCAGTCAGGGATCCCTCTCTTTCCCGAACCTGACGCTCTGGACCTATCGCGATCCTGCCCGGCGGGGCTGGGACAGCCCCCTGGCGCCGCAGCCGGTGCCCCATTTCGAACACAACGCTTATCCCGAGCAGCTCAGGCACTTCCATGATGTCATCCGAGGAAAAGCGGAGCCGCTGATCTCGGGCGAAGACGGAACGCGGACGCTCGCCGTGATCCTGGCCATTCTCGAATCCGCAAAGACAGGCGAGGCTGTTAGAATTGCAGAATAGGCAAAGCATGATTGGGTGAGTTCTTCCGGGTGTGAGCTGCTCATTCACTGCCAAATGGGAGGTTTCCGCGTGAGAGATTCGATATGTTTGAATTTGGCGACGCTGCGGCGTCTGGACTATGAAGCCCAACTCACGACCGCGGCCCGGGCAGGCTTTCGTGCCGTTGGGCTGCAGATGGCGGCCGTCGAAAATTATCTTGCCTCGGGCCACAGCCTTGTCGATGCCCGTTCCGTACTCGATGCCCTCGGACTGGTCGCCCCTGAAATGAATTTCATCCCGGACTGGATTTACACCCGTGATGACGCAAGGAAGACTGCTCTGACGCGTTTCGCGCGCTTTTGCGAAGTATCGGAAGCCTTGGGCTGCCGAGTCATCGTCTCGACGACCAGTTGTCCGGGAGCACCTGATGACATGCTGGCGTATGAAAACTACGGGGAGATCTGCCGCACGGCCGCGGAACGCGGCCTCATCGCCGGCTTGGAGTTCGTGCCGTGGGCGACGGTAAAGACGGTCATGGACGCCTGGCGCCTGGTGGAACGTGTGAATCATCCGGCCGCCGGGATCGTGCTTGACGTCTTCCATCTCGTGAAGGGCGGCTCCCGTCTCGAGGAGATCCGGAACATCCCTGCCGAAAAGATCGCGATCGTGCACGTGAACGATCTCGACGACACGGGTGAGGACATCCTGACCCTCTGCAGGAATCGCCGGCTCCTGCCGGGTGAGGGAAAATTCCCACTGCGGGAGTTCATGAAGGCTGTACGGTCCACGGGCTACGGCGGCTGGTATGCCCTGGAGGTCCTGAGCGAAGAGTACGACATGCAGGATCCCGATCTGATCGCCCGGGGCTCCTTCGAAAGCATGGGTGCCATGCTCAGAGAAACAGCCTGAGGTTCGATTGGGCCCGGGCGCGTGTCCATGAAACTTTTTTAACTTCCGTGAATGCAAGTCAAAAAACATCGGCCTCCTCAGATCCTGAAATACGGTTGAAGCAGAAAGAAATGTCTTGACAGAACGGTTTCCACGCGTGTATCGTGCACCAAAATATTTCGATAATATATTTCTAATATCTCTTCAAAACGATCCGGCCGCGGAGGGAACCCCCATGCCCAACAGCGCAAAAAGCAAAAAAATGATCGTTTATGAAAACCTGAAGCGGAGGATCATCACCAACGTTCTGAAACCGGGCGATCCTCTGAATGAGGGAAACATCTCCAAGGAGTTGAAGATCAGCAAGACCCCCGTTCGCGAGGCCCTGCAGCAGCTCGAAAAAAAAGGGCTGGTGGAGAACATCCCCGGGAAAGGGGCCTTCGTCTCGCGGTTCACCTTCCAGGACATCCGGGAGCTCTTCGAGATCCGTGATATCCTGGAGTGCGAGATCATCCGGCGCGTAGCCGCCAAAGCCGACCTGAATCTGGAGGAGGCGAAAGCCATCCGGGACAAATTTGTCGCCTCCGACACGAACGGCGGGAGGACCGGCAAGAATTATTTCAGTGCGGGCGATCAGATCCACAGCTTCATCTTCGCCGCCTGGGGAAACCAGAAGCTGGTCCGGGAATATCAGGGTTTGCAGGAACAGATCGTCCGGATCACCCTCCACTTTTTCACGCAGAACCGCCAGGAACGGGCGGCACAATCCTTCAAGGAGCATCTGGAGATCATCGATTCGTTGATCGCCCGCGATCCGGTGCGGGCGGAGAAGGCGATCCGGACCCACCTCCAGAATTCGCTGACATACTTGAAAAGCGTTATCTGATTCATCAAAAAAGGAGAAACCTATGGTTCACGTGATCAACAAAATCGAAAGACCGGCGAAGGAGATCATCGACCGGTTTCGGGGTATCGGCACGGCGACGGTCCATGAAGCCTCGGGCCGGAAGGGATACGTCGATTGCGCCATCAAGCCGCTTGCCAGGGGCGTCCGCATCTGCGGCCCTGCCTTCACCGTCCAGTGCCACCCCAAGGACAATTTGATGCTCCACAAGGCGCTGGAGCGGGCGCAGCCGGGGGACATCCTGGTCGCGACGGTGGGGGGATATTACGAGGCGGGCTACTGGGGAGGGCTGATGGCGACCTCCGCCGTGGGAAGGAAGATCGGCGGGCTCGCCATCGACGGCACCGTGCGCGATTCTGAAGAGATGATCCGCATGGGGTTCCCGGTCTTCTGCCGGGGCTGCTGCATCCTGGGAACGGCAAAATCGACCCTGGGGCTGATCAACCACCCGACCCTCTTCGGCGGGGCGATGGTGAACCCCGGCGACATCATCCTGGGCGACGACGACGGCATGGTGATCGTGGGGCGCCAGGAGTGCGAAGAGGTCCTGGCCAAATCGCTGGCACGGGTCGAGGCGGAAGAAAAGAAGGCGGTCCAGCTGGCGGCCGGGGTCTCCAGCGTGGAGTTCAACAAGCTGGGCAAGGTCTTCGAGTTCCTGGGATTGAAGGAAGAATAGACGATGAAAGTGCAGGCGGACCGCCTCAAAGAGATCGCGATCCGGGTTCTGAAGGGGCTTCATGCGGCAGACGACGAGGCCGCCGTGGTGGCCGATGCGCTCATCCAGGCGGAACTGAGGGGGATCGATACCCATGGCGTCCATCTTCTGACGCTGCTGCCGGAGCGCGTGGCGGCGGGAATGCTCCAGATTCCGACGAAGCTGACCGTGCTGCGGGAGAGCGGGGCGACCGCGCTCCTCGACGGCGGAAACGGTTTGGGCCCGGTAGCCGCCCATCGGGCGATGGAAATCAGCATCGGCAAGGCGAAGGAGTTCGGCATCGGGTGCTGCCCGGTGCGGAATACCAACAACATCGGAATGCTTTCCGTCTATACGCTGATGGCGGCGCGGGAGAACACGGTCGGGATCGTCATGGCCAATGCCGCTGCGGCGATGTCCCCCTGGGGGGGCGCGGAAGCCTTTTTCGGCACCAACCCGCTCTCCATCTCCGTTCCCGGAGCCGCTGGCGCGCCGCCCGTGGTTCTGGACATGTCGTCCACGGTGGTCGCACGGGGCAAGATCCGGCGCGCGGATCGCCTGAATGAGAGCATCCCCGCCGGCTGGGCCTTCGATGAGACGGGGATGCCGACCACCGATCCGGCGGCGGCGCTCAAGGGGACGCTGATGCCCATCGGTGGACCCAAGGGGTATGGGCTCGCGCTGATGATCGATGTGCTGGCGGGCCTGCTTTCCGGCTCCAAGTACGGACCGGAGATCCGGACTTTCCACCAGCTCGAGGGGCCAACGGGAGCCGGCGTCTTCACCCTGGCCATTGAAATCGAGAGGTTCATGCCCCTCGGACAGTTCACGGCGCTCTTCCGGGACTACCTGGCGTCGATCAAGGCTGTACGGAAGGCGAAAGGCATTTCCCGGATCTATTGGCCGGGTGAGATCGAATACGAAAAGGAGCAGCAGGGTCTGAGCGAGGGGATCGAGGTCAGTCCGGCCTCGGCCGGGAAGCTGAATGCCCTCCTGGAGGAGTTCGGGAGCCCCCTTCGCTTGGCCTGAGGAGGCAGCACGAGTATGGAATGGATCGTCAGGGTCAATACGAAAACGGGCCGGATCGTGAAAGAGAAGGCCTCGCCCGAGGAGGTGCGCTGGGGCGGACGGCTTCTGATCGCCAAATTCCTCTGCCGGGAGGTTCCGCCGACATGCGATCCCCTCGGCCGGTATAACAAATTGACCATCGCCCCGGGGCTTTTGGGGGACAGTTCGGTGACCACGACGGGCAAGTTTTCCGTCGGCGGCAAGAGCCCGCTCACCTGCGGCGTCAAGGAGAGCGACGTCGGAGGGGAGGCAGGGAGGAAGGTCGCCGCCCTCGGCATCAAAGCCCTCGTCCTGGAGGAACTTCCCGATGAGCCGAAGACCTCCGTCCTGAAGGTGGCCCGGGAGGAGATCGATCTGATCGATATGCCAGAGCTGAAAGGAAAGCTCGTCTCCGAGGCGTTCCGGATTCTCAGGGAGCGGTTCGGGAAAGAGGTCGGGATCATGGCTATCGGCCCGGCCGGCGAGATGAAGCTCTGCGGCGCCGCGGTGGCCGTCTCCGGGATGCAGGACATCCAGATCCGTTGTGCGGCCCGGGGCGGTCTCGGGGCGGTCATGGGTTCGAAGGGGATCAAGGCGATCGTCGTGGATGACACGGGCGCGGCGCCCGCGCCGGCCTTCGACCGCGAGTTGCTCCGCGCAGCGGGAAAGGCCCTGGCGCAGGGGATCATGGCGGACCCGAAGACCGAGAACCGGCATGTTTACGGGACGCCGGCGGTGCTCACGCTCTGCAACGAACTCGGCATCCTGCCGACGCGGAACTTCAGTGCCGGGCGGTTTGAAAAGGCGGATGAGATCTGCGGGGACAAGGTCGCGGAGGTGATCGCGGAGCGGGGCGGCGAGGGGCGGGCCGGAACGCCCTGCGTCCGCGGCTGCGTGATCGCCTGCTCGAACATCTTCCCCGACGCGTCCGGCAAGAAGACCGTAGCGTCGCTCCAGTACGAGAATATCGCCCTTCTGGGGTCGAACTGCGGGATCGGCAGCCTCGACGACATCGCCGAGCTGAACAATCTCTGCAACCAGGTCGGCGTGGACGCGATCGAAACGGGCGCGGCGATCGGTGTCGCCATGGAGGCGGGCGTGATCGCCTTCGGGGACGCGGAAGGGGCCAAAGATCTCGTCCGGCAGATCGGCCGGGGAACGTGGCTCGGCCGCATCATCGGAAGCGGCGTGGTGATCACGGGCAGAGTGCTCGGCGTCCGGCGGGTCCCGGCGATCAAGGGGCAGGCGATCGCCGCCTACGACCCCCGGGCGCTCAAGGGAAACGGCGTGACCTACGTGACCTCCCCGATGGGGGCGGATCACACGGCGGGCAACATGCTGGAGACGGCCAGGAGCATCAACCCGCTCGGAATCGAAAGACAGGTGGAAAACTCCCGGAAGCTCCAGATCCGCGCCGCGATCCTCGACACGATGGGGCTCTGCCTCTTCACCCGGCCCCCCTTCACCAAGAATCCGGATCTTTTCCTGCCGCTCCTGAAGGGCCGGTACGGGTGGGATCTGACCTACGCGGACGTGCAGCGGATGGGGATCGACACCCTGGAGGCGGAGCGGGAGTTCAATCGGCGTTCCGGCGCCGGCGAGGAGTTCAACGACGTGCCGGAGTTCATGCGGGAGGAGGCCCTGCCGCCGATGGACACCGTCTATGACCTGCCGCTGGCGGAGATGCAGCGGATCTGGGAGGTCAAGATCCCGGAAAACGTCTTCTGAGAGAGTGCGTCATCTCAGCGAATCGTGAACAGCGGGGATGAGATCCTGCGGAGAGTCCGGATCCGTTCCCCCAATAAGCCGGGTCCCCGGAAACGGGGATCCCGAACAGGGCCCGAACATGGAAAGGAGAACAAGCATGGGAAACTGGAACCTGCCGCTCACGGGCGGCGGACACATGGAGAAGCCATCGAAAATCTACTACCAGACGATGACCAAGAAGGACGTCGAGGAGCGGCTGAAGGTGAATGACATCCTGCTCATTCCGTTTGCTTCGACGGAGAACCACGGGGACGCGCAGCCCTACGGCGAGGACGGGTTCATCGTGACCAGGATGTGCGAGCTGGTCGCACAGAAAACCGGCTGCACCGTGGCCGAGCCGCTCTGGTACGCGTCGCACCCCTTCGCCCACCTGGGGCAGACGGGGACCGTCCCCATTCCCGATGACCTGACCGCCGCGATGGTGCGCTCGATCGTCGCGGGGTACTGGAACGCGGGCTTCCGCAAGCAGATCCTGATGAGCAGCCACGGCCAGGAGTACATCATCCCGTCGGCCATCCAGGAGTGGGCCAAGAAGTACCAGGTCCCCGCCGTGATCATCTTCCTGGACGTGATGAAGATCATGGGCGACGCGCTGAAGGACAAGGCCCACGGCGGTCCTTTCGAGACGCCGTTCCGCCACGGCGACGAGGCGGAGTGCTCCATCTGCCTGGCGCTGTTCCCGGAGCTCGTGAAGATGGAGGACGCCGTTGACAACAAGACGTGGGGTTTCCTGCCCGAGGGGCACATCGACAAGGGCGGCGACATCTACAACTACCCCATCCCCGGCCAGAGCCACGTCGGTGGCGGCGGGGTGGAGTTCGCCCTCTACCCGGAAGGCGTGCTGGGAAGGCCCTCGCTCGCCAAGGCCGAGAAGGCTTTCGGCGCCATCGAAAACTACCTGAACTACATGGTCAAGCTGCACGACGACATCCTCGCGAAGTTTCCTCCGGGGGTTCTGCCGGAGGCCAAGTACATGACCCAGCGGAGCGCAGAGGAGATCGACCTGCTGCTTAAGGGACCGGACCGGGGCGGCAGGCACCTCTACACGGTCGCCTGGCCGGCGTAGGATCAGGCACGAACTGAGCCATTCCGGTTTCGACAGGTTGCGCCGGAGAGAAGGCGGAGATTTCATTGAAATAAGAGGTTTTTGGGGGCGGGTGTTCCTGCTGATCCAGCGGGATTCGGGAAATCAGACAATTTGAAAAGGAGGAAGGGAAGATGAAGAAGTCAGCAATGTTGTTAGGATTCATCATCGGATTGGCCTTTGTGATGTCCGGTTGGGCGCTGGTTCCTCAGCAGCTCAATGCAGCCCCTATCGAGATCAAATTGGGTCACGTGGATCCCGCGGACGTATGCATTTCCAAGAAGGGGGCGGCAGGAGCGACGTTCAAGGGGCTCGTGGAAGGCGGATCGGGGGGTAACGTGAACGTAAAGGTGTTCCCCGCGAGCCAGTTGGGCAACGAACGAGAATTGATCGAGGGCGTCAAGATCGGCACCATCCAGATGGCTTTTGTCTCCGGAGCCATAGCGGGGTTTTACAAACCGGCCCAGGCCCTCGACATTCCTTACCTCTTCGCCTCGGGTCCCGTGGCCTGGAAGGTGATGGACGGCTGGTTCGGGAAGGAGATGGCAGCGGACATCCTGAAGCAGACGGGCATGAGGGTGCTTGCTTACGGAGAGACGGGGTTCAGAAACTTCACGAACTCGAAAGGTCCCATCAAATCCCCGGCAGACATGAAAGGGCTCAAGATCAGGGTCATGGAAACCCCGGTCTACGTCAATATGGTCAAGGCCCTCGGTGCCGCGCCGACCCCGATTGCCTGGTCGGAGACCTACACCGCCTTGCAGCAGAAGGTCGTTGATGGACAGGAAAATCCCGTGGCAACCATCATGCAGGCCAAGCTGTACGAAGTCCAGAAGTATATGATCCTGGACGGCCATTCCTACGGCGTCGATTTCTTCCTAATCAATGACAAATTCTATCAGGGTCTGCCCAAGGAGACCCAGGAGCTGCTCAGGACCTCGGCCTATACGTCGGCAGTGGTCGGCCGTGGTATTCAGACCCTCAATTCCGCCACCGGTATCTCCGAAGTACAGACCAAGGGGATGGAAGTCTATTCGCCCACTGCTGCGGAACGGGCCCAGTTCAAGGCAGCTACCCAGAAACCGGTCAGAGACTATGTTGAGAGCCAGATCGGAAAGACCTGGACCGAGAAGTTGATGAAGGCCGTCAAAGAGGCTGAGGCTGAATTGGCCAAGTAACGGTGAGCCCCCCACTCCCCCTGGTCCAGGGGGGTGGGGGGCATCACGGATCGCCATGGTTCTCAGTCCGGATGTTGAAAGAGGAGGATGAAATGGCTTCATTGGGAAAGATTTTCGCAAAGTTCGTGGACTGGTTCGCAGCTCTTGCCGTCGTTGTCATGACGTCGCTCGTCCTCTTTCAGGTCGTCAATCGGTATCTCATCGGCTGGGTCGTCCCGTGGACCGAGGAGGTCTCCCGCATCCTTTTCATATGGATCACCTTCGTCGGGGCATACATTGCCCTGAAAGCCAATTCCCACATTGCCGTTTC
>JAJFTY010000212.1 GCA_021372695.1 Deltaproteobacteria bacterium | reverse complement strand
TGAACCTTGTCCCAAGTACCACAAGAAGGAGGAGCAAACATGCGAAGTTACGAGAAACTGTTCGAACCAGCCAGTATCGGGAAGATGAAGTTGAAAAACCGTATCGTCATGCCTCCCATGGTAACGAATTTCTGCGAGGGGGACGGCTCAGTCAACGACCGGTACGTTGCCTACATGAGGGCTCGCGCCAAAGGCGGCGTCGGACTCATCATCACCGAGGCCACCTATGTCCATCCGAGCGGCAAGGGCTTCCCCTATGGACTCGGGAACTATAAGGATGAGCTTGTGCGGGCAATGAAAAGGCTCACGGATGCCGTTCATGAAGAGGGCGGGAAGATCGCCATGCAGCTTTTCCATTGCGGGCGGCAGGGCATGGAGGCGGTTACGGGGATGAAGCTCATCGCTCCTTCGCCCATCCCATGCCCTTTCTGCGGTGAAATGCCCAAGGAAATGACCGGGGAAGATATCCAACGGATTGTCGCCGCCTTTGGAGACGCCGCAGCGCGAGCGAAAGAAGCGGGGTTTGACGCGGTGGAAGTGCACGGGGCACACGGCTACCTGCTCTGCCAGTTCCTTTCACCATACAGCAATCATCGTTCGGACGGGTATGGAGGGGCTCTTGCCGGTCGGGCCCGCTTCCCGCTGGAGGTCGTGAAGCACGTCAGAGAACGGGTAGGCAGCGACTATCCCATGCTGTACCGCATGAGCGCTGAAGAGTACGTGACCGGCGGGCTCACCCTCGAGGATACCGGGCCCTATGCCCGAATGCTCGTGGAAAACGGTATAAATGCAATTCATGTGACCGGCGGCGTCTACGAGTCCGCGGCTATGATCATCCAGCCCGCGGCCGTATCCCAAGGGGTATATGTGGAGAATGCCGCAGCCATAAAAAAGGCAATTGGCGGCGCAGTCCCCGTCATCGTGGCGGGGAGACTGAAAGATCCCGACGTGATCATGGATATTGTGGAATCGGGAAAGGCCGATTTTGTGTCCACGGGAAGGGCCTTGCTGGCGGATCCCGAGTATCCCGCAAAACTCCGGGCCGGACATCCTGAAGACATCAGGAAGTGCATCGGGTGCGAACAGGGGTGTGCCGACCGTCTTTTCGCGGGCATGGCTATCGGCTGCCTGGGGAATCCCCTGACCGGCAGGGAATGGCAGTATGACTTGACAGTGAAGGCGCCGAAGAAAAAAAAGGTATTGGTAGCCGGAGGGGGGCCGGGTGGCCTGGAAGCGGCCCGGATTGCGGCGCTGCGAGGGCATGACGTGGTGCTCTGTGAGAAGAGCGGAAAACCGGGTGGACTGGTAAATTTGACCGTCGGTCTTCCATTCAAGGATGAATTTGGTGACCTCCTGGCTTTCCAGGTCAGGCAGGTCGAAAAGCTCGGCGTGCGGGTCGAATTGAACCGGACCGTTGATGAAGCGGTGATTGAACGGGAAAAACCAGATGTCATCATCGTCGCCACCGGTTCACGGCCAATCAAGCCCTCAATCCCCGGTATCGATCACCCGAATGTCCTCGGAGCGGAGGAAATCCTGACCGGCGCCCCGTTTGGAAAGAATATCGCCGTTATCGGCGGTGGCGCCGTGGGGAGTGAAATTGCGGAATTGTTTGCAGACAGGGGAGCGAAGGTAACAGTTATCGAAATGCTGGACAATGCCGCGAAAGATGTGGGCTTGCTCGAAAGGGCGCTGCTCATGCAGCGGCTCAAGGACAAG
>JAJFTY010000209.1 GCA_021372695.1 Deltaproteobacteria bacterium | reverse complement strand
TTGGTCCCGGTGGGGCCGGTGATGAAGAGTCCTCCGGCCCGGTGAAAGAAGTTCCAGGAATCGTTGTCGTCCAGGGCACGTTCCGGATCAAATCCGGCTCGACGTCCCCGTACGGCGGTTGTCCCGTCGACCAGGGCGCCGGCACTATCGGTGGGGCCGTCGTTTCCGTCGGTCCCGGCGGAGAGCAAGGTTATGCCGTTCTCTCCCTCGATTTCTAGGGCAAAGGCCAAGGCCAGTTCCATGTTGCGGCCACCCCGGCCCTCTCCCCGAACGGTCACGGTGGTCTCGCCGCCCGAAACCAGGCAGAGGGGCGGAACGTCTTGCCGCGCCGCTTTGAGGGCCAACGCCTTCCGGGCCAGATACCTACCGGCCTCCCGGGCTTCGCCAATAATCGGTTCCGGCAGAAGGACCGTTCGGAAGCCCTTCCGCTCCGCCTCCCGGCGGGCGGCATCAAGGGCCATGCCGAGATTGGCGACGATGATCGTTTCTCCTAAAGCAAAAACTCCGCTCGCTGCTTTGGGGGTCTCCGGGATGGCGCCGGCGGCGCCCTTTTGCAGATGATCCAGCACTCGGGGAGGAATCCGTTCGATGAGCCCATACTTTTCGATGATTGCCGCTGCATCCGCGAACGTAGACCCGTCAGGTATCGTTGGGCCGGAAGCAATGACCGCGAGCCGGTCGCCGAAAACGTCGGACAGTATGAGCGAGAGCGACTTCGCCGGGGAAAGGTACCCCATCAACCGTCCCCCCTTGACACGTGAGAGGTGTTTGCGGACCGCGTTCAACTCGCCGATGTCCGCCCCGGCACGCAACAGGAGAGAAGTCGTTTTCTGCTTGTCCATCAGGGCGAGTCCTTCAGCGGGGGCAACCAGGAGGGCCGATCCGCCGCCGGAGATGAGGATCGGCACGAAAGTCCGCTCATCGGCCTCCTGCGCCAGACGGACGATATCCTCCGTGGCGGTCACCCCCCGGGCATCGGGAATCGGGTGCGATGCCTCCCTCACCTGAATCTTCCGGAGCTTCCCCGGCTGATGGAAGCCCTCCTTTGTTACCACAAGCCCTTCAAGAGCAAGGTCCCCGAGCGTTGCCTCGACGGCGGCGGCCATCGGTACGGCAGCCTTGCCGAAACCGAGGACCAGGAGGCGGTCGCACCCTTCGGCGTTGAACCGGGACCTGATGTGGTCCGCTTGCCTCCTCACGGCTTCGAAAGGGTCCACCGCCCGGAGCGCGGCTGAATATATCGCGGGAAGGATGGACTGCGAATCGGTCATGATCGCACTCTACCACAGGGGCAGAATGAGCGCGCAGATTATCTTGTCATGAACCATGACAGGGTACGATTTGCTGAACGACCCCCGCTCCCTGGACCACCGCAGCGTCTTGTCGAATTGCGTGATTCGGGGTAATATCGTTTGGCGCGGCCGAGTCTCAGCGGAAGTCGATGAGCCATAGAGGCGCGTTTTGTTGAGGGTATCGGCCCCCCCGAAACGTGGCTTGCGGAGGCACAAATGTCCGGAGACGCTCACCTGTATTCCTCAATCCTCGATATGATAGGCGATACGCCGCTTGTGGAGCTAAACCGCATCAGCCGCGCTTTCCTTCGGGAGCAAGAGGCTGGGGCGCCAAGAGGAATCTGGATTAATTTCTCAAAAGAGATCCCGTCAATCACTGATAG
>JAJFTY010000206.1 GCA_021372695.1 Deltaproteobacteria bacterium | reverse complement strand
GGCCTTAGAGTTTTTTTTCGATCAAATCCCTCAAAGCCCGATTCTCCATGGCCATGTCGGCATACATCCGCTTGAGTTGGGAAAGTTCCCGCTCCATCTCTTTAAGGCGCTTCAAATCCGAAGCGCTCATGCCACCATACTTCGATTTCCAGTTGTAGTAGGTGGCATCAGAGATCCCATGGCTGCGGCAGATCTCCTTAACGGGGGTTCCAGCATCCGCTTCCTTGAGAATTCCGATGATCTGGGTCTCGGTAAAACGTGTGTTCTTCATCAGAGCCTCCTGGGCGCACTATGCCAGAAAACTCTACTTTTGACTTGTCTGCCTTTAGGGGAAGCTTACGGGATTGCCCAAGGTTGATTTCGAGGTATCCTTGCTCCATTAAAAAAGGATCGTTCAACCTACCCGGCAAAGAATGAGAACCTCCCTATCTCCGTTCATGAACCAATCGTCTCGTGTGATTGGAGACGAAGTCCATGGACGCCGCGAGGCGTTCACGAAGTGTGAGTGTTCTGCCGCTATGACTTTTCTGTGGCCACCTTTAAACCTGTGTGCTACATGATCAATTAAGCAGTGAGGCATTGGACGAGGAGGTGCGCAGAACATGAGTTCAATTAAGATCGGTTATGTTGTGGCCACGCCGGAACTCCGTTTGGATGAGGGCGTCACCGCCTTTCAGGGGAATATGGAAGAAGCCTTCCGGCGGCTCCGCGATCTTGGGTATGATGGGGCGGAGTTGATGATCCGCGATCCGGACCGCATCGAGAAGGGACTCTTCGAACGGCTTTCCCGGGATTATGGAATTGAGATTCCCGCCCTCTGTACTGGAGAGGTTTTGGGGCAGGATCGTCTCTCTTTCATGGATCCGGATACAGCTGTCCGTACGGAAGCCATTCGGCGGACGAAGAGGATCATCGATTTCGCATCGATTTTCGAGGCGCAGATGAATGTCGGCAGGTTGCGGGGTCAGTTCTGTCAGGAGATTCCCCGCGAGAAATCGTTGGCCTGGATGTATGATGCTCTCGAAACGATTTCGGATTACGCGGCGCCACGGGGTGTGACGGTAACAATCGAACCGATCCCCCGCGTAGAGTGGAACAATATCTTCACCATCCATGACGGTATTGAGGTCGTGAAGAAAGTGGGACGGAAGAACTTTCGGCTGATGGCGGATGTCTATGCCATGAACATCGAGGAGAAATCGTTTGCGGATAGCTTCCGTGAGGCTGAGCCTTTCCTCGCGCACATCCACATCTCTGATTCGAACCGCCTGTCACCCGGCGGGGGAAACCTCGATTTTGCACGCATCGCCGAGGCCATTCAGGCTGTCGATTACCAGGGATATGTATCGGCTGAGATTCTCCAGATCCCAGATTCGGACCAGGCGATGGCCCAGACCATCCGCATTCTGAGATCTCTCCGATAGTAACTTTGAAAAGACGTTGAAACCGCCAGTTCAGCTAAGGGAAGCTGCAGTGAATGCTTACGTTGCAGAAGGCGTTTCCCGGTTTTTGGCTGGCCGGGAAACGTCCGCTGAATGATGACTGGGGGATCTAATGAGCATACCCCAGAAGCCGGGGGAGCCACATTACCGTAATCGGCACGTAGGTGATCACTAAGAGGGCGACGATCTCGACAATCAGGAAGGGCATCGTTGCTTTTGCCACAACCTCGAATTTCAGCCGTGTGATGGGAACAGCGACGAAGAGGACCTGTCCCAGCGGTGGTGTGATCAGACCGATGACCATATTGACGATAAAGATTGTGCCGAAATGGAGGGGATCAACCCCGAGGGATACGGCCAGGGGCGCCAGGATCGGGCCGAGAATCAGGATCGGGGGCGCATTGTCCATAAAGGTGCCGATCCACAAAAGGAGCAGGTTTACCGCGAGCAGGAACCAGAATTTGTTCAGGCCGGCGAAAAGGGTGACCAGATGGGGGCCGACCTTTTCCATCGTCACGATATAACCGAAAATATTCGATGTGCTGGCCAGAATGAGAACAACAGCCGAGATCATCCCGGTATTGGCGAGCATCCGTGGCAGCTCGGACCACTTCACATCCTTGTAGAAAAACATGGAGAGAATGAAGGAATAGATCACGGCGACGCATGCGGCTTCGGTTGGAGTAAAGATGCCAAATAGAATGCCTCCGAGGATGATGACCGGCATGCCGATCGCGGGAACTGCTTTCATTGTCTTCAGAATCAGAACCGACCACGGCATCTTTTCAGTCCGCCGCGGGTAATTCCGTTTGACCGACATGTAGTAAACCACTATCATGAGCGCCACGCCGATGATAATCCCGGGCATCATCCCCGCCGCGAACATCCCACCGATGGAGACGTTTGTTGCAACAGCATAGAGCACCATAGGAATGCTTGGGGGAATGATAGCCCCTATGCAGGCGGAACCGCAGACGAGTCCGGTTGCGAATGCCTTGTCGTATCCCGCTTTTTCCATGATGGGGACCTCGACCGGCGCCAGGGCGCAGCAGTCGGCGATGGCCGAACCGGAGATTCCGCCGAAGATCATACTGGCCACGACGCTGGCGAGTCCTAATCCTCCTCGGATCCACCCCACGAGGATGTTCCCGAATTCGAACAGCATCGTGCTGAGGCCTCCTTTGGCCATCAGATCGCCGGCAAATATGAAGAATGGAATCGCCATCATGGGAAAGGAGTCCACGCCGGAGAAGAGCTTCTGCGCGAGGACGGCCATGGGCAGCGTTCCCATTTTCAAGAGTCCTGCCACGCTTGCCACACCCAGCGCCCAGGCAATGGGCATGCCGATCGCAATCGTACCGAACAACACGATGAACAATACGGCTGAAACCATAATAAAATCTCCAATCATGATCGATTGCTTCCGCAATCGATTCCTACAAGGGTCTTTCGCAGGCTGAGGCGGCCGTGAGCGGCATTCCCCGGAGCGTGATCAGTTCCACCAACGTGTGGAACATCATGATGAAACATCCCACAGGGATGCATGAATAGGCCCATGCCATGCTGATCCATGTGGCTGGTGCCTGTTGCTCACTGACCTGGATGGTGATGACGATCCCCTCCCATGTTGCCAAAATAAAGAAGGCCAAGACCGCAATCCCAATGCAGAAACCAATAACCTGGCGGATGCGGGGTGCGAATCGTTCCTGGATGAAGCTGACGCTGATATGTTCCCCATATTTTAGGGCCATTGCGGACCCCAAGAAACAGATCCAGATCATGAGATACCGAGCGATCTCCTCTGTCCAGGAGAGAGGATCGTTCAAAGCGTACCGGTAGAACACCTGAATGGTGATGATGATGGTCATTGCTGCCATCATGATGGCGATTCCATACTCCGTTGCCCGGTTTATGGCGGCACTTGCCCGGATGAGAGCCGCCGTTAGAGAGTTGTGTTGGCTGGAGTGTGTTCCCATGCCATTGACGTTGTTCACGTTTCTTTCCTCCTCCTGATCACAAGGATTCCTGGCCACCCTTCAGTCAATTCCTTGAATTTGAAGGAGGCGGCAGTGCCTCTGCAATCAGCCCGGCCGCCTCCTTGCATTGCTTTCTTTTCTAATCGGCTACTCTTTCTTATATTTAGCTGTTTCTGCGGCGATGGCCTTCAGAAGCTTATCGGGCCACTCCTTGCCGATCTTGCTAACCACGAAATCCTTGCACGGACCCTGTGCCGCCTTCACGAACTGCTGGTACTCGGCCTCGGTCGGGGAGTAGATCTTCATCCCTTTCTTGGTCAGGTCGGCAATGTCCAGCGTGGCGCCATATTCGACCAATCCGTTGTAGATGAACGCGGCCGTCTGTGCGGAATCCTTGATGATGTAACGAATATCCGCGGGAAGCGACTTGTAGAACTTTTCGTTGATGCATATAGGGTTGACGCCGAAGATGTGCCCATCCAGGGTCATGTACTTCTGGACCTCATACAGCTTGGCCACCTGGACCATGGACGTTGGGTTTTCTTCCCCGTCGACCACGCCCTGCTGTAAAGCGGTGTAGAGTTCTCCCCAGGCGATTGGGGTTGCGCTGCCGCCCATGGACTGCACGATTTTCATCATGCCTGGGTCTTCCTGTGTCCGGATTTTCATTCCCTTGATGTCAGCCGGAGTGCGAATGACCTTCTTGTTATTGGTGAAACTCCGCCAGCCGTTGTGGGTGTAGGCGAGGAGACGCACACCGGATTTCTTGACGGAGAGGGCTGACAATTCCTGACCGAAGGGTCCATCCAGTACTCGGAGAGCCACGTTGACATTGGGGAAGATGTACGGCATTGAGAAGACCATAAACTCGGGGACGAATCCGACAAAATTGCTTGAACCGTCCCACACCATTTGGAGCGAGCCCATCTTGGTGCTTTCAAACATCTCCCTGGGAGAACCGACCTGGTTGTTCGGGTAGATCTCCACCTGGACCCTGCCCTCGGTTCGTGACTCGACCATCTGCTTGAAGGCCACCGCTCCGTTGTGCTCGCCGCCGTAGGAGTTGTCCGCACTGTCACCGTGCCCCAGTTTGATGACAATCGGCTTGTCGGCCGCCAGAACGGGGCTCCCGATCAGCACCAATAGCAACGTTGCCGCAAAAACCACACCCATGACTTTTTTGAACATGATCATTTGCCTTTCCTCCTCTTAATCAATTTGTCCATGACACTTCGTTAAAAATCCACAATTCCGCTTCCCACTCACCCCGAAATGAAGGGTAGGTGTACCCTTAGACCTTGCCTCCGACCTTTTGCTGCCTCATCACGTCAAAAAATATTGCCGACCATGCGAAACAGTGCCTTGTACTACGATTTCTGGAGATATTGAGCGACCGCTGCCACTTGCTCCCGGAACGAGCCATCCTTGACGAACTTTTTGCCAAAGAATGCCCCACCGATAGTAAAGCCCCAAGCCCCCATGGCTTCAACACGGTCGATCCGGGCGAAGCTGTCCACGCTTCCCGCCAGTATGACGGGGACCTTGACGGCCTTGATAAAGGCAGTGGCCAAACCCTCCGGATCGCTCACATGGCGGTACGTCAGAAGATCGAAGGCGTCGATGCCGAGCCTCTCCAGTTTCTGTCCCTCGGCAATGATCTCCTCAATGGTTCCCTCCAGGATGCTCGGATGGCCGCTGACCTTGCCGCAGAAGGGGGCATATTTGATGGGCTTCCCTTTCAGAAAGTCAAATACGGCAGGATAGAAGAGGGTGCCCATCAGATAATCGAAACGACATTCCACCGCCAGACGGGCCGCCTCCATGCATTCCCTTTCCGTATAGGTGACGACTTCGAGACAGGCCGTTTTCCCGGCGGCCCTGATGTTGTTCACCAAGGTCTTCATCTGCGCCACTGGCAGACCGACGTTCTTGAAACCCCAGAATTGAACTGGAAGGTCCCGGCACCCATCAAAGACGCCGATGGCATCCGGAACCGTCTGGTCATTGCAGGTCAGCATCACTATCAACTTTGTATTCATGATATCTCCTTAATTTTAGGACGTGAAACGCCTTATTCATAACCCTTTCCAAACAGACCGGCCAAATCATGGAAGAGTTGTTTGAAACGTTCATAATCCCTGTCGTATATTCCCCGGCAGGTGGGGTTCGGGTCGAACCGTTGGGCCGTCCTGATCATCTTTTCACAGGCATCTCCCACATTGGCATAGATCCCCGCGGCCTTGCCGGCAAGTATGGCCGCGCCAAGGCTGGCTGCCTCCGCACATTGCATGGTAACGAGCGGCCTGCCGGTGATGTCTGCCTTGATCTGATTCCAGACGGTGCTTCGGGAGCCTCCCCCAAGGGAGCGGATTTCGCCCACTTCGATCCCTATGTTTCCCAAGGCTTCAATATTGCGCCTGACCAGGTATCCAAGGGACTCCATAATGGCCCGGATAAAGTGGGGCTTCTGATGTTTCAGGGTGAATCCGTAGAAAACGCCTCGCGCCAGGGGGTTTACGTCCGGTGCCATGGATCCGTTCAGATGGGGTAGCATGATCAGGCCCTCGCATCCGGCAGGCACGGTGGCAACCTCCTTGCCCAGGAGGTCATAGGAATCGCTGCCAATCATCGCCCCAACTCCCTTTTCCATGTCGCAGAAGGCGTCTCGGAACCAACGGAGTACCATGCCCCCTGTGGTGAAACTGTGCATCATATACATGTCGGGGATCCCGAAGTAGTGGATGGGCATGATTCGGTTTTTGTGGAAGATGGGTTTTCGGACTGGAGAGCAAATGGCGAGTGCCGCCCCGATGTTTTCCGAGAAGATTCCCTCGGAAATGTTGCCCACGCCAATGGCGCCCGCGGCCTGATCCAGCGCCCCCGTGCAAACGATGGTGCCGGGGCTGAGGCCCAGTTCGGCAGCGACTTCCTGTAGAATCGACCCGATGGGTTCCCCCGGTTCGCGGATCTCAGGGAGCTGCGACTCGCTGATCTGGAGGAAAGATAGCATCTCCTTCCACCACTGTTTCGTTGTGATGTCCCAGTAAACGGTGGAACAGAGCAGCGACCCCTCGGAGACGAGTTTACCGGTAAGCCTATAGATGAAATAATCCTCAATTAGGGCGAAGGTAGCTGTTTTTTGGAAAAGTTCCGGTTCATTCTTCCGGAGCCAGAGGATTTTGGCAGCAGGCCAGCAGGGATCGAAACTTACCTGCCCGGTGACCTTGTAGCAGGCCTCGTTCGTGAATTCCGCCGTGAGGCTTTCCGCCTCTGCCAACGCCCGATTGTCCATCCAGACGATGGCGTTTCGCAGAGGCGCACCGTTCTTGTCCAGAAAGAAAAGCGTCTCGCCCTGGGCGGAAATGCCCACCGCTCTGACGCTTTCTGCCGAAAACGAACATTTTGTTTTCAATTCGAGAATCCCCATCTTGAAGGATTCCCAGTAGGTTTTCACATCCCCTTCGACTACCGCGGGAGCCGGGGTGATCAGGGAGTATTCCTGGGTCGACAGGGCCTTCAGTTCTCCTGATATGTCGAAGATGGCAACCTTTATGGCTGTCGTTCCCAAATCCACACTCAATATGAGATCCTGCATGATGGTGACTCCTTCCACACGGCTCCTCAGGGATGGGGTGCGCAACACCAGACAATGGTGGCCTTTTCCTCTCCCACGTTGAAGAGTCTGTGACCTACCCCCTGCGGAATGAGAAGGGCATCTCCTTTTTCCATCTGGTAATACCGGTCCTCCTCCGGGAAGTAACAGAGGACGTGACCGGCGGCGCAATAGAAGACCTCGTCTGCCTCCTTGTGACCTGGATCGAGGCCCCCGGTCTTGCCCGGGAGGAGTTCGGAAACGCCGAACGTCAGCCGCTCCGTACGGAAATACTCTCGGATAAACTCTCCTTCGTCCATAAAGGTTTTTGCTGTTTTGGCCGCAGTGAGGATTCCTCTGGTTTCCATAAATCCGTTCCTTTCTCGCCAAGACCGGTTCGGCCGGTAGAAACCGCGATTTTGGCGTCACCGGTCCCGATGTCAAGATGACGCTTCGGGGGAAAAACCGTTAGAGGAGGCTATCATCCAGAATTTCATCCGGTTTGCGCACAATCAGCGGACCCATGGTCGCTCCTAGGAGGGCCACCTGGGCGCCTTTTTCCAGAAAATCCGAGTTAATGAAGGCCTCTTCGAAATTGACACCGATGGCAACGGCTCCATGATTCTGCATGAGGGCTGCCATTTTGTTCTTGCCGAGGGCCGCCACGATGTTCCTCGCGATTTCTTCAGAACCGACCTTCCCGTAAGCCGCGCATATCACCTCTCCCCCGAGACGGAGGGATTGCTCTGCCAGGATGAGGGGGACGTTCTTGCCGGTCACCGCGAAGGTGGAAGACCATATGGCGTGCGAGTGCACTATAGCGTTTACATCCGGCCTGGCCCTGTATATGGCAAGGTGCATGGGTGCCTCCACAGTCGGCAGCAGGCCGGAGTCATCAACAACGTTTCCGTCCGGATCAATAACGACGATATGTTCGGCTTTGATCATCCCCCAGTAGGGGATTCTGAGCACGTTCGGCTTGGGACGTGGACAGATATAGATCAGTCCTGTCTGCACATCACGCAGGGACGTATCGCCGGAATCGCGGCCGGGGGTCAGTCCTTTTTCCCAAAACAACCGGGTGGCCGCAGCCACCTCTTCGCGCAGTTCCTGTCTGATTTTCATAATCCCTCCATTACTCTCAAATTTTTTTGGATATCTTCTGTTGCTGCTTTGAGCAAGTGTTTATGTCTGGCTTCACTTCTTGCGCCGTCGGTAGATCACAAAATCGAAATAATCGCTTACAAAATACTCCCGCGAAAAAACGACCGGCATCCCGGCTTGGTCTGTATCTGTTTGTTCCAAAAGAAATAGGGGAGAACCAATTTTGATATTTAATTTGTCTGCCAGTTTTCTTATGGCTTTGGTCGGAAAGAGCCTTGCCATGCTACTTGACAAAATGACATGACATTTTTGCTCCAAATAATCGTACACAGAGCCGTCCAACTTCTTGATATCCTCTGTATCGGGGAGAATTGAGTCGGGGATCATATCCAGGGAGTAAACTACAGGAATTCCGTCGGCTGTCCGCACCCTCTCGATGGTGATGACCTTTGCGCTTTCAGCTATATTCAAAGTTTTTGCCAGATGGACATCCGCCCTGACATCTTCCACCTTGTGCTCCTGTGTGCCCGGTCGAAATCCCATATTCGTGATCATTTCACTGACGCCATAGTTGATGTCTAAGATACTTTTAATCCGGTGGGATCTTGCTTTGACAAATGTTCCAACTCCCTGTCTCCGGGCCAACAGACCTTCCTCTTCCAGGGCTCTTAGAGACTCTCGAAGCGTCATCCGGCTAACTCCGAATTTTTTTGCAAGCTCATATTCTGAAGGTAATTTATCGCCGGGTTTGAGCTCTCTACGGGAAATCGAGTCCACGATTTCGTCTTTGACGGAAAGGTAAAGAGAGGAAGGCCGCTGCATTATTTTATCATCCCCTGTTCAAATATGTCTATACATCAGATGTCTATTCGTCTAACACCATCAAAAAACACTGTCAAGCATAATCCAATAATATTTTTTAAGACGACCTGCACCCCTAATACTATCCATCCCCCCAGGATGCCCGCCACGGCCACGGTCACTTCAGACGACCCAAATCGCAACAAGCAAAAGATTCGTTCTGCGGGGCACAGAGTGTGTCCTGTGACCGTTTCCGTGCAACAATCCACGGGTGTTTTCGATTCACAGTTTCCACGCAGTTGACACCCGATTCCCGGTGGAATCCCCAGGTCAATGTTTTCGTAAAAAATAGCCCACCATGTGTCGACACTCCCTCTCCCCCTACTGGCTTACCGGACAATTGACCCCGTCCCCCGGTCGAGGCGCCGTTCGACGCGGCGCTCAGATCCTGCGCCGCGAGCGCGATGGACCGAGCGCGGCCGGCCCTAAGAAGGGAGTTGAGGGCCGGGAGGTACTGGTCTATTGTCCTCGTGGTCCACGGGTCGTGCATGAGAGAACCGCCTGCGCATCCACGATTCGTCATTCGTGGCCGTGCACGCTTTGATGCGCCGGGGAAAAAAGCAACGCCGTGTGATTATTCCTATCTCTTTTTGACATTCGATAACATCAAAACCGTGTCTATAGGGACGGTTCCCACTACCGAGACGCAGTGCCGTCCTTTAGCTTCTCTCCCTGCACCGCAGCAACGTGAGGTCTGGAACGAGGCCGTCGAAGCCGCCCCGGACGGCAAGGTGACTGCCGCCCATGTGGCCATGGTTGTGGGGACGATCATCAGACCCGCAGGGCAGCTTGCGTCGTTCTTTGCCGTGCATGCCTTGATATGTCCGGGAAAGAAGTAAAGCAGAATTATCTTTCTATTTCCTTTTGTAAATACATTCCCTCGTTCAGATCGTGAGACGCTCTGAACGCACAGACTGCACACCATCTGCAACACCGACATCGACGATAACCAGGCGGAAGAAGACGGCGGCTCCGGGTAAACTCCCTCCCCGGACTACGCACTTCTTCCGCCTGTTTCTGTATCTGTTACGGCATAAAGGGGCATTGCCTACTCAGGATAGTCGGTGCCAGAAAACGTAATCGAGATTGAGCAAAGGAGGAAAGATGAAGTACCATTATTTCGCGATTTTCGGGGAAGAACTGGCCATTTTCAGGTGGCCGATCGGGGAAATCTCTGACAGCAATGTCATCAACGCCCTGACCAATCGAGTCATTCAAGACGAAATTCCCCTGGAACCTCTCATTGCGGGGAATTTGCTGATCATGGACGAACCAGGGTCAGGTAGGAAAACATCGGCCGAACTGCTGGTGGATGCATTCGCGGGCGAAGAAGGTCTGCTGCGACAGTTCGGACTTTACGATTACAAAGCGGGAAGGTTCAAAAAGGTCAAACGGAAGTGGCGAAAGAAGAAACCATCATTCCATTGAGGCAGGCCTGAGCGTCCCGGTCCGGTGGATCCGAACATTCGGATCCGATGTCGCAATACTCGCCAACCCCGTTACAAACAAAGCACGAGCATTTTGAACGCATCGACTGGGGAGCGTCCAGTTCGATACAGGACATCGACATTGCCTCTGGTCAGGCGGGAGAGGTCTGTGGCCCGGGCTCTCTTCCTCACCGGGTTCGGGCTTCTCCCGCTTTTTTCTATGTAGACACGCGATGGGGACAGGACAGATGGATTCGCGAATCGTCAGTGTCACCGACCTCGCACTTGTGGATCGAAAGCCACTACTCAGGACAGGCAATGCCAAAAACAAAGTTTCTGGACCATTTCCCATTATTGTGGACGAGGAGAAAAATATGAATGAAGATGAACAGAATTTTCCCATTAAGTGCCAGCGATGCGGCCGTTGCTGTAGGTCCGCTCATGGACTGTTCGAAACGGAAGCTACGATCCCAGATATCGCATGTTGGATCGAAGCCAAGAGATTCGACATCCTACCCTGGGTCAGTCCCATCATGGTCCCGGACTCAGAAACCGTTATTTTTGACATATGGATCAGCCCGCGGACACACGATTATGTAAATCGGTGCCCATGGGCTCGAAAGCAGAGAGGATCAGACTTGTATGGCTGCACCATTTATGACGTCAGGCCGGCAGCATGCAGGGAGTGGCCTTCAGATATGGCTAAGGGTCTCGCCATTGGATGTCCCGCATGTCAGGCCCTGGTCCCTCCCGAGATCGGGGTGGTGACCGAATTCCCTAAAAAGGATCCGGATGAATCTCCATAGGAGCGTCGGGCGCTTTGACAACCTGGCGACACAAGAGCAGCAGATCGATTTCCTATATCTCTTTTTGAAGTAGCTGGACGCAACATCCGAGATACGCCAACCGACCCCACGCAATCAAAATCACATGCCCGGCAGGCGAGGTCCGTGGCTCCGGGCACTCCCTCCTCGGTCCCACGCTTCGCCTGCCGGGTTATGCCAGTGCCGAAAAACAAATTCAATCAAAATTAGGAGGTTCTACGAACTACCGTTATCACATTATTCTTGGTGAACAAATGATCCTCATGAGGTGGCCATCCGAGGGTGTCGATCAGGGCGCCTTTATGGATGCGGTGATCGAGAAATTGAACAGGTGCAAGACAGGGGGTGACCTTTCCATCGTCGGAGACCTCGTGCCCACAGACGATCCCCTGGAGAACAAAAAATACTCGATCAAGGACCTCGATGAAGCGTTCGAGAGGGGGATCGATAACTTGCCCGAATTTGCGTTGTGGGACTACAGGGGAGGACGATTTGTGACCGTCAACGGGGCAGGGAAGAAGGGGCTGCAGTACAGGTGATTGACTGAGTACGATGCGAGGACGTGTTGTCCTATCGCAATGCCAAGTGAACCGTCATGTCTTGCTGCGTCGCAAAATGGCCATGTAACTGCATCTTGTTCTGTTGACCTCCGAGTCAAGGTTTTTCGATATGGAATTGTAGTGACGATAACCGATTTTAACCTGCATTCCGCCTGGGTAAAGCCGTCGTACAAATCGGTGCACCCAAAATAGCGACAGATCGCCTTCTGGAGATAGGGACGGAATAATCTGTGGATCTGCTCGAATCGATCCTTTCAGCCTTGAAGGTTTCATTAGAGTAATGCGATGGATAGCAAAGGGCGCTTATTCTTCGGGGGCTTCTCTTGACAAGGGCATTTTGCTTGCGTAATAGATATCTGTCAGATTTGACAGCATGGAGAGTGAATCAGAGGTAAGGACAACGCCATATTGGAAAGGAGGTCACGCATGAAGCAGTACAAACTGTTCATCGACGGTGCATTCGTTCCCAACGGCAAACGCAAGATGATCCCCGTGCTCAACCCTTCCACGGAGGAGGTGCTTTCCGAGATTCCAGCCGGCACACAGGAGGATGCAGACAAGGCGGTGTGCGCTGCCGAACGGGCACAGAAGGAATGGGCAAAACTGCCTGCCATCCAGAGGGCTGCGCATCTGAGGGAGTTGGCGTCTCTTGTTCGAAAGAACGCCGATCACCTCATCCACACCCTGGCTGCCGAACAGGGAAAGACTTGGGGATTGAGCACTACGGAGATCCTCTTTACGGCAGACTACTTCGACTACATGGCGGAATTTGCCAGAAGGTTCGAGGGTGAAATCATTCAGAGCGACCGGCCCAACGAGCAGATATACCTGCATAAATTACCCATCGGTGTTATCGCGGGTATCCTGCCCTGGAACTTCCCTTTCTTCCTGATCGCGCGGAAGATGGCACCAGCGCTGGTCGCGGGCAACACCATTGTCATCAAACCCAGCACCGAAACCCCCAACAACGCCTTTGAATTTGCGGCTCTGGTGGCCAAGAGCTCCCTGCCCAAGGGCGTGTTCAACTTGGTGTCCGGCGCCGGTGGCGTGGTGGGTCACGCCCTGGCGGTCCATCCAAAAGTGGGCATGGTGAGCCTGACCGGCAGCGTGGAAGCCGGAGTGAAGATCATGGAGGCGGCCGCGGCCAACATCACCAAGGTGTCGCTGGAGCTCGGCGGCAAAGCGCCTGCGATCGTGATGCCGGACGCGGACCTGGATCTGGCGGCCAAGTGCATCCGCGACAGCCGTGTCATTAACACCGGTCAGGTGTGCAACTGCGCTGAGCGGATCTACGTTCATAAATCCGTGGCGGCGGCGTTCACCAAGAAAGTCACGGCCTGCATGGAGAATACCACCTGGGGTAATCCTCTGGAAAATAAGGAACTGGACATGGGCCCCCTGGTGAGCCGGCAGCAGAGCAGCAATGTGGCCGCCGCGGTCCAGAAGGCGATCCGGCAGGGAGCAAAGTGCATCCTCGGTGGAAAACCCGTAAAGGGCAAGGGCTACTTCTTCGAACCGACTGTGCTGGTGAACTGCACCCAGGATATGGCGATCATGCGGGAGGAGACCTTTGGACCGGTGCTGCCCATCGCCACTTTCAAGGATTTTGATGAGGCCATCGAGTTGGCCAACGACTGTGAGTATGGTCTGACGTCGTCGGTTTATACACAGAATTTGGATATTGCCATGCGGGCATGCAAGGAGATCAAATTCGGCGAAACGTATGTCAACCGTGAGAACTTCGAGGCGATGCAGGGCTTCCACGCCGGGTGGCGTAAATCTGGCATTGGCGGAGCCGACGGCAAGCATGGCCTGGAGGAATACCTACAGACTCACGTCGTGTACATCCAGTACGATACGAAGAAGAAGTAGGCGCCTTTTGGCCCACAGTCTTTTGCGGCCGCCCTTTCCCGAAAGTAACCACGGTGAGAGCGGCCGCTTCGTTTATTACCGATAGTAAGGAGTCAGTGCCCGGCCGATCGCGTATTCGAGGTCAAATCTCCTTCAAGGGGCATCAGTCTATGCGCCTGCCATCCTCGTGCACCGGTGGCATAGTTCAGGTGGTCACGAACGCGTCTGTGTGAGAATTTTCATTCGCCCCATGACGCCAGCGGCACCGGGCGCACCAATCCGCTTATCGGATCGGTATCGGATCGGTTTTTGAAAGTCAAGTTGTTGATATTTATTGAGTAAATGGCGGAAGTGCATGGGAATCGAACCCACCTGAGAGGGTATTAGCCCCTCACACCGGATTTGAAGTCCGGGAGGCCCACCAGTGACCTTTGCACTTCCGTGGCGGTTCTATAGCATATCCGATTCTGGAATGAAAGCCTGTGATTCATCGCGTGGGGAGACTTTGGCACGAAGAGTTTGTCGCCAGTGACAGAGGTCCTGTGAAAGCAGGCAGCGGGCGGGAGAACCGGTAAGGTGGCCAAGGTCTGTGGAAAAGTTATCGATATTGTTAGTATCCAGGCTCGGCCGTCTGGTCGAGTGCGGTGTCGAGGAGTTGGACGGCGACAGTCTCACCTGCGCAGGCTCGGGTACTCTCCTCCGGCAGGATGATCAGCCCGTTGGCCCGTACCATCGACTTCAGGATGCCCGATCCCTGATCACCCGTCGTGACGACGCTGTAGCCTTCTCCATCCCGGCGGATTCTGGCCCGGATGAAATGGCGAATGCCCGGCTTCTTGGCAATCTCCTCCTCCAGGCGCGCCCGGACGATTCGCCGGAAAAGGTTCTTGTGTCCCATCATCTTGAGGATGGCCGGGCGTACGAACTGCTCGAAGGAAACCATTGACGAGACGGGGTTGCCGGGCAGCCCGACGATGGGGACCTCTCCGAGCGCGCCGAAGGCCAGCGGCCGTCCCGGCCTCATGGCGACCCGCCAGAACTGCATCTGGTTTCCCTCCTCCTTCATCACCTCCTTGACGAGGTCGTAGTCCCCGACGGAGACGCCCCCGGAGGAGATGATCAGGTCGGCCCGCATGGCAGACCGGAATTTGGCGACGAGGTCTTCCCTCCGGTCCTTCGCGATGCCGATCTGGATGGGGATGGCTCCGCAGTCCAGAACCAGTGCGGCGAGCGAATAGCTGTTGCTGCTCACGATCTTCCACGGCGGCAGCGGGTCGTCGATGTCCGTCAATTCATCCCCCGTCGCGACGACGGCGACCAGAGGCCTCTGGTGAACGAAGATGAAGGATCGCCCCAGGGCGGCCAGCATGCCCACCTCGGCGGGCCGGATGACCTCGCCCCGGGAGATGACCTTTTCTCCCGTCTGCACGTCTTCGCCCGCGCGGCGGATATCCTGCCCAATCGACGCTGCCGCGAGGATCGCGACGCGGCTGCCCTCCTTCCGGCTCTCTTCCATGCGGATGACGGCGTCGGCGCCCTCGGGAACCGGCGCTCCGGTCATGATGCGCGCGGCCTGCCCGGGTTCGATCCGCTTTTCGGGGATGCACCCGGCGGGAATATCCTCGACCACTTCCAGGATCGCGGGGGTTCCCTCCGATGCGCCGGAGGTGTCCTGGCTGCGGAGGGCATAGCCATCCATGGCCGAGTTGTCCTTCGGCGGTATCGACCGCCCGGCATAGACATCCTCCCCGATCACCCTTCCCATGGCGTCGAAAAGGTTGACCTTCTCCAACCCGAGGGGGGAGACCGCATCCAGGATTTTGCCTAGAGCTTCTTCGATCCGAATCATCGTTTGCCTGAGTTCCCAAGTTTTGGCTGAAGCTATCCGAATCCATGACCCCTGTCAATAGGTAAGGCGCTGTGGGAGCCGGTTCCAACCTCGATGTGGGATTAACGCTTGAATAAACGTAGCCACTATTATAGGGAGTAACGTTAAACAAATTGGGCCTCTTCGGACGCAAGGGTCATGGAGCCCCGGCATGCGGGATTCGCAGATTGGGGCGATGGGGCCTGGAACAGGGTATTTTTGTGAGAAAGATTGTCGAAAACCGAAAGAGTCCGGCTGATCCCGCGCTGCGGGAGTTGTGGGAGCGGCTGGACCGCGGGAAAGAGCGGATCGCCGTCGGCGGCTTGGAAGGGTCGGCCCGCGCCTTCCTCGTGGCCATCCTCTTCCGGCGACTGCACCTTCCGCTCGTCGTGGTCTCGCCGACGGAAAAGGAGGCGGAGGCCTGCGTACGGGACCTCTCCCTTTTCCTGGGAGAGGGGCAGGCGGCGCTGCTGCCTTCCTGGGACCTGCTGACGACCGACATGTTTGCATTCCAGCGGGAGACCGAGCTCGCCCGCATGGAGTTTTTCCACCGCATCGCCTACGGGGAACCGGCGGTCCTCGTGATTCCCGTGCGCGCCCTCATGCAGAAGGTCGTCCCCCGGGCGGTCCTCGAAGGCTATGTCGAGTGGATCTCCGTGGGTGACCTCCGGGAGCGGGACGAGTTGGTGAGGAAGCTGACCGAAGGAGGGTACGTCCGCGTCACACTCGTGGAGGGAAAGGGGGAGTTCAGCGTCCGGGGGAACATGGTCGATCTCTTCCCCCCCTCCGCCGTGCACCCGTTTCGGATGGAGTTCTTCGGCGACGAGCTGGAGTCGATCCGCGAGTTCGATGAGTCCACCCAGCGTTCCCTCCGGGAACTGGCGGAGTTCATGCTCTTCCCTGCCCGGGAGGTGATCCTCACCCCCGAAAGGCGGGAGAGGGCCGTCCGCAACATCCGCCGCCGGTCCAACGAGCTGGAGCTCCCGAGGGCCGTGAAAGACAAACTCGCGGAGATGATCGCGACGGGTCTCGGCTCCGCGGTGAACCCCCTGTTCCACTCCCTCTTCTATGACAGCGGCGGCAACGGGGAGAGGCCCGATCACCAGGGGAGCGGAGAAACGGATTCAAAAGCGGTCCGCGAGGCGGGGATGAAGGGGATGGCTGTCGGAACACACTTGGGCGACAGAGGCCTCGGCACCCTCTTCGACTATCTGCCGAACGCCGTGCTCCTCGTGCTCGACGATCCGCTGGCCATCGCCCAGGCCGAAGAGAAGATCGAAAACGACCTGGACCGGTTCCTCCTGAAGGCTCAGGACCAGCAGCGGTTCCATTTGGAGAAGGAGGCCGCCTATCTGACCGCCGCGGAAGTCCTGGAGCGGCGGCAGGGGATGCGGCAGCTTCGTCTCGAAGGCCTCTCTCTCGGGACCGGGGACGAGAGCCAGCTCCCCATTCGGTTTCATCCGCAGCCGGACATCGCCGTAGGCGCGGCAGTGCAGACGGAAGCGGAGGAGGCCGGACTCCTCGGTCTGCTCACGGAGAAGATTCGGAGCTGGCTCGGGGAGGGGAACCGCGTCGTCTTCATCTGCGGCGGTCAGGAGTGTATGCAGCGGATGGGCCAGCTTTTCACGCGGTACGACCTTCCCATCCGGAAGTGGACGGGCGCTTTCCTGGACGCGATCGAGGAGGACGGCCTCTCCGGCGTCCTTCTCCTTCTCGAAGGCCGGATCGGCGGAGGGTTCCATCTTCCCGCCATGGGTCTCGTCGTCCTCTCGGAAGAGGAAATCTTCGGCAGGAAGGTCCTCCGCAGACGGGCCCGTCCGGCCCGGGAGGGCTATTTCCTCAAATCCTTCGGGGAACTCTCCGAAGGGGATTTCGTCGTCCATACCGAGCAGGGAATCGGCCGCTACCGGGGGCTCCAGAAGCTGACGGCCGGAGGGGTCGAAAACGATTTCCTGCTGATCGAATACCAGGACAATGACCGGCTCTATCTCCCCGTGGAGCGGATCGACCAGATCCAGCGTTACATCGGCCCGGATGGCTTCGTCCCGAAGGTGGACAAACTGGGCGGGACCTCCTGGGAGACGGTCAAGGAGCGGGTCAAGAAATCGGTCCGGGATGTGGCCGAGGAACTGGTCTCGATCTACGCGGCCCGCGAGGTGATGAGCCGGGAGGCCTTCTCCGCCCCCGACCGGATCTACGACGAATTCTGCGCGGCCTTCGAATTCGAGGAGACGCCGGACCAGGCGAAGGCCATCGAGGAGATCCATCAGGACATGAACGGCGGCAAGCCGATGGACCGCCTGATCTGCGGCGACGCCGGCTTCGGGAAGACGGAGGTCGCCATGCGGGCGTCGCTCCGGGCCGCCCTCGACGGCAAGCAGGTCGCGGTACTCGTTCCCACGACGATCCTCGCCGAGCAGCACTACCAGACTTTCGCCGGGCGTCTGAAGCCCTATCCGATCCGGGTCGAAGTCCTCAACCGTTTCCGGACGAAGGCAGAGCAGAAGGAGATCCTCGCCGGCCTTGCCAAAGGCGCGGTGGACATGGTGATCGGCACCCATCGCCTCCTCCAGAAGGACGTCGCCTTCCGGAACCTGGGGCTGGTCATCATCGATGAGGAACAGCGCTTCGGTGTGACCCACAAGGAAAAGCTCAAGAAGCTCCGGACCCTGGTAGACGTCCTCACGCTGACGGCGACCCCCATTCCGCGGACACTCCACCTGTCTCTCGTGGGTCTCCGGGACCTCTCCATCATCAACACCGCGCCGGAGAACCGCCTCCCGGTGAAGACCCATGTCCTGGAATTCGATGAGGAGGTGATCGCCGATGCGATCCGCTGTGAACTGGCCCGCGGCGGCCAGGTCTTCTTCCTCCACGACCGCGTCCGGTCGATCTACACGATGGCCCGCCTCGTCCGGAAGCTCGTTCCCGAGGCGCAGGTGGGGGTGGTCCACGGCCAGATGAAGCCGACGGAAATCGAGGAGGCAATGGCGCGTTTCATCCGGCGGGAGGACAACGTGCTGGTCTGCACGACGATCATCGGCGCCGGTCTCGACATCCCCTCGGCCAACACGATCATCATCAACCGGGCGGACCGCTTCGGCCTGGCCCAGCTCTACCAGATCCGCGGGCGCGTCGGGCGGTCGAAGGAAGAGGCCGCCGCCTATCTCCTCGTCCCGAAGGGGGCGATGCTCTCCCGCGATGCGCAAAAAAGGCTCCAGGTGATCATGGACTTCACAGAGCCCGGCTCCGGCTTCCGGATCGCCTCAAACGATCTGGAGATCCGCGGTGCGGGGAGTCTGCTCGGGATCTCCCAGTCCGGCCATGTCTCGGCCGTCGGGTATGAACTCTACACGGAGTTGATGGAGAAGGCGATCCGCGAGATCAAGGGAGAACCGGCGCCGGAGGAGGAGCCCCGGCCCGAAATCCACCTCGGACTTCCCGCCTTCATCCCTGAGGCGTACATGGACGATGAACACCAGAGGCTGGTGACCTACAAAAAGGTTTCCCTAGCTGCGAGCGACGAGGAACTGGCCGCCATCCGCGCCGAACTGCTCGACTGCTACGGCCCGATCCCACCCGAGGTGGAGAATCTCTTCGCCGTGATCGGAATCCGGAACCTCCTCAAGGGTCTCAAGGGGAAGAGGATGGGCTACGACGGCAAGCTAATGTCCATCTTCCTGCAGGAGAAGAGCCCGGTCGACCCCCGGCGGATCATCGAGCTCTACCGGCGCAAGGTGCGCGGGGTTAAGCTTACCCCGGATCACAAGCTCACCATCCCCATGCCGGGGCTCGAAGGGGCCGAAATCCTGACCCGGGCGAAGGAACTTCTCCGGGAGTTGAGGGGCTGAAATGGGGTCTTCAGGAAGAGAATGAGGATGATAACTCAGGATTTTCCGCCCAGGCCCGTCCCCCGGGACTGCCCTTCCCGGCCGATGTCGGGGAAGGTCTGGCAGGGGATGCTCTGGTCACTGGTCCTGTTTGCGTCCCTTTCTGCCTGCGGCGAGAAGCCCTCTGCGCCCGCACCTGCACCCTCCCCGCCCGCTGTGGCCACGGTGGACGGCGATGCGATTTCTCTCCAGGCGTTCGAAAAATCGCTCGCGCAGGAGAGGCCCCTGGCGGCACGGGAGGGGCCTCTCACGGAGGATCAGGCGGAAAGCCTCAAGGAGGCCGTCGCCGAAAACCTGGTCCGCGAAAAGCTGATGCTCAAGCGTGCCCGTGAGCTCTCCCTCGCCGTGGGCGATGCAGAGCTTGCCGCCCGGATCGCGGAGATTCGGAAGGACTACAGCGGGGATGATTTCGGCAAGCTCTTCGGGCCGGGCAGGGTCGACTACAACGTCTGGAAGGAGGCGCTGCGGACGCGGATTCTCTTCGAGAAGCTGATTGCGCAGGACGTGAATGCAAAGATCCAGGTGGCGGATGACGAGGCGGAGCGGTATTACATGGCCAACCGCAAGGCCTTTGCCACGGAGCGGCGGGTACGGGTTGCGCAGATCGTCGTGGCTGACCGCGAACGGGCGGAGGCGATCCTGAAAAGATTGAAGACAGGGGAGGATTTTGATAAGGTGGCGCGGGAAACTTCCATCGGTCCCGAGGCGGCCAGGGGCGGGGATCTCGGTTTCTTCGAGCGGGGCGTCATGCCCGATGCGATCGACCGGATGGTCTTCTCCCTGCAGGTGGGGAAGGTGAGCCGCGTTGCCCAGAGTCCATACGGCTTCCACATCTTCAAGGTCCTGGGGCAGGAGCCGGCCGGCGGCCGGAAATTTGCGGATGTCCGGGAGAGGGTCATCGCCGATTTGAAGAAACAGCGGGAGGCCGGGGCTTACCGTATCTGGATCGAGGGACTGAAGGCGAGCGCCGTGATCAGGGTCAATCGTCCCCTTCCGGACGCCCCACCGCCGGAGGTCGGAGAGGCCGATTTGAAGTCCGTCCCCTTGCCGGGTTCGGCCACCCGGGCGAGGCATTGATCGCGGTTTGGGGATAGAACTGGAGAGATTATGACGAATATAGGCAAGGCGTTCTGGGCAGCGGTGGCGGGGATATTCCTGAGTGTGGCGGTGCAGGCCGCGGTGGGAGATCGGATTGTGGCCGTCGTCAACGAGGAGATCATCACGCTCTCCGAGCTGAACAACGCTTTCGAGCCCTACCATGCCAGGTTCGAGGCCTCATACCAGGGAACGGAGAAGGAGAAGGCGAGGACCGAAACCAAACTTCTCCTTTTGAATCGGATGATCGACGCCATGCTGATGGAGCAGGAATCCAGGAAGACCGGAATCACGGTCGGGAAAGACGAACTGGAAGGTGCCATCGAGAACATACGCAAAGAGCGGAATTTGTCTCAGGAGGATCTCCGCAAGGCCTTGGAAAGAGACGGGATTACCCAGGAAGAGTTCAGGAAAGACATCCGGGGTCAGATCATGCGGATGAAGCTGATCCGGCGGGACCTCAAGTCCCGGGTGGCCGTAACGGATCAGGAGATCGGGGAGTACTACCTCAAACACCGGGAGGACTATGAGGGGAAGGAGTCGGTCCGCATCAAGCAGATTCTTCTCCCATTGCCGAAGGACACGGACCCGGGGATCAAGGCGAAGGTCCAGGCGGAGGCCGATGCGATTCACAAGAGGCTGATGAACGGTGAATCCTTCGACCAGCTCTCTGCGATGTACTCCCGGGGGCCCGAAGCCGCTTCAGGCGGTGACATCGGCTACATCGAGAGAGGGATGATCCACTCGGAGGTGGAGGATGCCGCTTTCAGCCTGCCGCTCAACAAAATCAGCGGCGTCATCGAATCGTCCGTCGGATTCCACATCATCCAGGTGATTGACCGCCGTGGGGCGGGGCTCAAGGCGATCGAAAGCGTCCGGGAAGAGATCCGCGCGAAGATCGACAGGGAAAAGACGGAGAAAAAATTCCGGGAGTGGATCGACGAACTCCGCCAGAAGTCGCATGTCGAGATCAAATTATAATGAATACCATCAGGATCAAGGGAGCCTCCCAGCACAACCTAAAGAACATCAATCTGGACATTCCCCGCGATCGCCTGGTGGTCATCACCGGCGTCAGTGGTTCAGGAAAATCATCTCTCGCTTTTGACACCATCTACGCCGAAGGGCAGCGGCGTTATGTGGAGTCGCTCTCCACGTATGCCCGGCAGTTCATCGGCCAGATGGACAAACCGGAGGTCGAATCGATCGAGGGGCTCTCCCCGGCGATCGCCATCGAGCAGCGGGCGGCCGCCCACAACCCGCGCTCCACCGTGGGAACGGTGACGGAGATTTACGACTACCTCCGCCTTCTCTTTGCGGGGATCGGCGTCCCCCACTGCTACAAGTGCGGAAAGGAGATCCGCTCCCAGTCGATCGATGCGATGCTGGAGACGCTTCTTGGCTATCCGGCGAATGCGCGCCTCACAATCATGGCCCCGCTCGCCCGAGGGAAGAAAGGGGAGTTCCAGAAGGAGCTCAAAAAGCTCCTCAGGGAGGGTTACGTCCGCGTCCGCATCGACGGCGAGCTCCGGGAACTGGCCGAGGAGATCAGCCTCGACAAGAACAGACGCCACGACATCGACGTCGTGATCGACCGCCTGATCGTCAAGGAAGGGATCCGCAAGCGTCTGCGCGACTCCCTCGAAACCGCCGCGAAGCTTTCCGACGGCTTGGTCCGGGTGGCCTTCGCCGGGGGAGGGGAAGTCCTCTTCAGCGAGCGGTATGCCTGCCCGGACTGCGGTGTCAGCGTCACCGAACTCGCTCCCCGGATGTTTTCCTTCAACACGCCCTACGGGGCCTGCCCCGACTGCGGGGGCTTAGGCACCCGCATGTATTTCGACGAGGAACTGGTCGTCCCGGATCAGGAGATCTCCATCCGCGAAGGGGCGATCGTTCCGTGGTCGGGCCGCCACTCCCTCCACTATTTCCAGACCATAGACGCGCTTGCCGACCACTACAAGTTCGACATCAACACGCCGTTCGAGAAACTCCCGGAGAAGATCAGGGACGTGCTCCTGCACGGCTCGGGCGAAGAGATGATCCGCTTCTATGCCGACCGGGGAGGGAGGCGCTATTTCTACACCCGCCCGTTCGAGGGGGTCCTCAACCAGCTCGACCGGCGCTACAAG
>JAJFTY010000200.1 GCA_021372695.1 Deltaproteobacteria bacterium | reverse complement strand
CCCCCAGAGACGACAGGCGAGCGTTTGGTACGGAAGCCAGCCGTTGGCAAGGAAATCGACGGACTGGTCGGGGGTTTCCACCTTAACTGCGCCGAGCGTGTGGTTCCAGTAGCGCCACACTTCTTCGAGCGCCTCTCTTGCGGCGACGCAGTCACGAAAACGACGGGCGAGACCGGCTGTTTCATCGGAATTCTGTCCCGAACCCAGGGTGAAGACAACCTCCCGTTCCTCACCGTCGTCGAGATCAAAAGCCACCTGTATCGCACCGCATGGATCGAGTCCGGCCCCAACCCTGCCGGAAAGGCGCGACCGGCTCATGGCGGCGGGACCGCTCTGCGTACCATTGCGGCCAAGGAACTCGGTCCGGTCACCGCTCACGGTTCGGGTGGCATGGTCCACGTTAAAAAAGGCAACCCGACTGCCGAATTCGGCATTGTAGGGATTGCGGGCAAAGAGGCCTCCGCTTTGGGGATCAACCTCCGTGATGACATGCATGATCGTATTGGGCCGTATATCTCCCAGTACCCATTCAACGTACCCGGTGGCAGAGAGCCGCCGCGGGCGGCCTGAACGATTGCGCACCTTCAGGATGGTGAATTTGACGGGCTCGTCTATGGCCACGTATACCCACACCTCCGAGCTGATTCCACGCTCGTCATGTTCGAACACGCTATAGCCAAATCCGTGCCGGGTGACGTAAGGCGTTGCTCCCCGGGCCGGGAGCGGCATGGGAGACCAGAAATGACCGCGCTCTTCGTCCCGGAGGTCAAAAGCCTCCCCTCCGGAATCGCTCACAGGATCGTTGTGCCAGGGGGTAAGGCGGAACTCGTGGGCATTCTCGCTCCACGTATGGGCAAGGCCGCTTTCCGAGATCAAGGTACCGAAGCGTGGATTTGCCAGTACGTTTACCCACGGCGCCGGCGTTACCTGATCCCGACCGGTTGAAATGACATACTCCCGGCCGTCCGGGGTAAATCCCCCTATCCCGTTGAAGAACATCAGGTCCTCTCTCGGCATGGGCGCTATGGAGGGTGGGTGGGGACGATGCCTGCGTGTCGGACTTAAGGCCGGGATTGTTGGCTCTATGGGGCCCCGGCGGTCTATCTGTTCCGCTAACGTTCCCCGGCTGTCGCTGATGATGGCCCGGGCCACCGCCTGGAAGAGAAGGCGGTCTTCCTCGGCTATCTGGTCGGCAGGCCTGACGAAGATACCGCCGGGTCGATCCTGCAGATTAGCGTCAGCGCCGGCGGCAATGAGCCCCATGATCTGATCGTGCAGCGCCTGCCGGTAGCCGGCGTGGTCTTCGTTCCAGACCACCAGGTCAACGGCCAGCCCCTTGAGACGCCAATACGCGTGTGCCTGGATAAGCTGACGGACCAGAGCGATATTTGCCTGATCTTCGATCCGAAGAAGTACGATAGGGAGATCGCCGGAGATGGAATAGCCCCAGAGGCCCGATTGACCCCTCAGGTTCTTCAGGAGGAGGCCCGCTGTGGCACGAAGCGCGGAATTGGCGTATATAACACAGGACGCGAGCCGGCCATAGAGCTGTACGTCGGCCTCTGTCGCGTTGATTTGCCGCAGGAGCACCTGGCTATGGGTCCATGCCAGTTCAAAAACGCGGTCGGCAAGATAGCGGTCCTGATATTTGCCGATGAGGCGTATGCAGTCATCGCGGCTTTCACTTACACCGGTGACCAGGTTAACCGTTGCCGATGTTTCGGGATCCAGGGTTATGCGACACCGGATGGCGACGACGGGATCGAGCACCGATCCCTCACTGCCGGAGAGGTCGGCCAGGCTGCTCATTGCCTGAGGTGCGGCAACGGTGTTACCGCGGCCGATAAATCGCATGCGGTCGGTTTCATAGGACATCTCACCCACCTGAGCCCCGTGAACCGCCATTACGTGAAACATCCACGGCGGCTTTTCATCGGCGGAGCGGGGTCGGCGGGTTGCTATGATCGCCCTCTGCCGCCTGATGATCTCGGTTTGAACGAAGAGATTACTGAAGGCCGGGTGGAGTTCATCCGCGGCCGGCGATGCAAGGACCACCTCAGCGTAGCTCGTAACGTCGATCGTTCTTGCCGTCCCTGAATGGTTGGTAATGGTGATCCGGCGCAGTTCGGCATCATCCTCGGGCGATACCGCGATCTCCGTATGTGTGTCAAGGCCCTCATCGCGACGGCGGAACTCCGCCCGCCCTTCCGAGAATATTGCCTCGTACTCCTTGGACACTTTGTGGACCGGCTGGTAAGCCGTTGACCAGTAAACGCCGCTCGCGACATCCCGGATGTAACAGAAGGCGCCCCAATTGTCACAGGTGGTGTCTTCACGCCAGCGGGTCACCGCTATGTCTTTCCATCGACTGTAGCCGCCGCCTGCATTGGTGATCATCACGTGATATCTGCCATTCGACAGGAGCTGCACCTCCGGTGTGCGCGTATCAGGGGTAGTGTAGAC
>JAJFTY010000181.1 GCA_021372695.1 Deltaproteobacteria bacterium | reverse complement strand
TTGAGGCTCGTGAGTGCTGCCGCGTACCGCAGCGACTCCTCGATGCCGTGGTTCATCCGCCAGGCCACGTAGGAGATGAAGCAGGTGTCGCCCCTCCCGGTCCTCCCCGAGAGGTTCTCCGGGTCGAAGGGGGCGCGGAACATCTCTTTCCCGTCGTAGAGGATGACCTCTGAGGAGTGGGTGACCATCACCTCTTTGGCCCCCCAGCCGTGGAAGATCCGGGCCGCCTCATCCCGGTCGGAGGTTCCCGCGGCCACCTCCGCTTCGAGGGAATCGGCCTTCAGATAGGTGACCAGCGGAAGGTGCTCCTTCTTTCCAGGCCAGTCCTTGAAGGCGAAAATGCCAGCCTCGCTGTAGCGAAGTTTGGCCTGCAAGTCGAGAGCGATTTCACCTTTTCCTGCAAGGTGCGCGATCAGGGAATCGGGCAGTTCGTCGACGAAAAGACCGGAAAGGGAGTAGATCTGGACATCCGCTTCGGGGATGTCCGAGGGAGCGAAGGCGTCGGCCTGGGAGAGAAGCCGGACCTCTCTTCTGTCGACGTCATCCGTTTCGAACACATTCTCGATCGACGTCGTCTTCGCGCTCGGGATCGCCCTCACCTCGATCCCTTCTTTCTTGAGGCCGTCCAGGATCCCGTAGTCCTCGGGCGCCAGTTTGGTGACGACGCAGATCCGGGCCCCGGAGCGCTTGGCAGCAAACGCCGAGAAATAGGCCCCTCCGCCGATGAAGCCCGAGGCTTCTCCTTTGTAAACGAGGAAATCACTGGTCACGTGGCCGATGATCATGATGTCATAACGCAGCATGCGCTTACCCTTTCCGCAGATCCGGATCGGGGTCGATGGGGACAGGTTTCAAATCGATTCCCATCGATCCCTACAGACCGAGCTTTCGATAATACTCAATGGTCAGTCTCAGGCATTCGTCGGGGGAAGGCTTTGGCAGGATTTCGGCGCAGATCGCCCCGTCGTATCGGATCTTCCGCAGGGCTCGGAGGATCTTCCCGAAATCGATGTGGCCGCACCCCGGCGCCCACCGGTTGCTGTCCGCAAAATGGACATGGGAGATGGTCTCCCGGACGGCGAGGACGCTCCGGACCATGTCCGGCTCCTCGATGTTCATATGAAACGTATCGATGAGCAGCTTCAGGTTCGGTCTTCCAATCCGGTCGATCGCCTCTCTGGCAGAGGCCGTGTCGTTGTAGAGGCTCGTTTCATAGCGGTTGATGGGCTCGAGCACGAGCGTGATACCGGGGTTATGGTCCAGGCATTCCGCCATGCACTCCCGCACCTGTTCCTCGACCCGGTCCGGGTCCGCCCCGGGCTTCACCGTGCCCCGGATCAGACCGATCGTCACCCGTGGAATCCCGAGCCGGACCGCAAGGTCCATCTGATCCCGAATCCGCTCCACGGCCTTGCGGCGGACCTCAGGGTCGGGGTCAGCGAAACTCAACCCCTCTTCCCCGTAGGCCTGACCCGTCCCGATCGTCGGGACGGGCAGCCTGTACCGATTCAGCAGATCTTGAATCTCATCCGCATCGACAGCGTGCGGATCGCGGATATGAAGTTCTACCGCGTCATAGCCCAGTTCGGCCACCTTCCGGATGCTCTCCCGGAAATCCTCTTTGACGGCGAGGGCCGAAAACCGGGCGCCCGGGGTGGAAATGGCAATGCACTTGAGCATCCCTGACTCCTCAGCCCTGCACACATCGTTGGTGCAGGCTGTCCTGCCTAGAATCCGATCCGCGGCAACTCATACACCGATTTCCATCCCTCGCTCATGGGTTCCCTCAGGAAGGGCTCCATGTCCTTGGCCGATCGTAGCGTCGTCTCTTCGACGGGGGGGACTTTCCCGGCGGGGAAGGCCTCCAGGATCTGATCGTTCACCAGGGTCAGGTACTGCAGAATCGCCGCGATCGGCCTCTTGGCCTTGCGCGCCGTGGCCTGGCTGGGCGTCCCCACGACCCCCTGCGGCGTGGCGGCCCGCTCGATCGGAGATTGCCCCTCGCCTTCGGACCAGCGGTGGGGCCGGCGGAACGGATCGACCGACTTGTCGAAATGGCCATCCGGCAGGTAACTCCGCCCCTGCGCGTCCTGGACCACGCTCATGTCCACCATGCCCTTCGGGAAGAGCAGCAGGCCGACCGAGGTTTCCGCCTCGTCGGCATGGATGAAATGGGTTCCGAGGCTAAGCTCGTCGTCCGTAGGATAAAAGAATTCCCGGACCGCCCGGTGCCAGTCCATTACCCGGAAAATGCCGGGAAGATGATACCGCTTCATGAACTCCTGGAGCGCGGATTCGAGCATCCAGAGCTGGCCGTGGTTGTTGATGATGATCTGTTTGCGGAAGCCGTCGTTCCAGAGCCCGAGCATCATGTAGATCATCGTCTCCCGGACCACCTCTTCGGGCATGATCACCGTCCCCGCCATACCCATGTGGTGGTAGGGGTGGCCGCCGTAGTTGAGCGGCGGCAGGGCCAGGTTGATCGGCTTCCCCGACTTTGCGGTAAAGCGCCGCACCGCCTCGGCGATCTGGGTCACCATGAAGGTGTCCAGCCCACTCACCGTATGGATCCCATGGTTTTCGGTACATCCCACGGGAATCAGGACGATGTCGTTTTTCCGCCGATTCTGGATCACCTCGTTGCGCACCGTCGTCTGGATATAGGTGCCCGCCTTGCCCAGTTCGGGAGCCGCGGGAATGCCGTAGTCGGCGAGAATCCGGTCGATCTCGGACTCCGGCGCGTCCCACAACCGCTTCTTCAAATGTCCCACCGTATTGTCTTCGAAAATGATCGCCGGGTTCTTCGTCGTCAGCCATCTCTTGTCACAATCCTTTTCCTTCATCTTGTCTTCCTCCTTCTAGAAATCATCGGCGATGTAGGTGATCTTGCAATCCGAACGGTTGGTGCGGAGCTGGACGATCTGCTCGGGAATCGCATCCAGCCCCACCTTCTTCGTGATCAGGGGGGTCATGTCCATCCCCGCCGCCATGCACTCGATGACCCGCGGGAAGGTCCCATATCCCGAATGGCCCTGGGCGCCCGCGATCCGAGCTTTCTTGACCTGCAGCACCTCGCCCGTCACCGGGATCTTTGCGTCGGCCCGGGCCACGATCACCACCGTGCTTCCGATCGTCTTCCCACGCCAGATCACCTGTTCGATCCCCGGATAGACCAGGGCCGGCAGGCCCGTCGCCTCGACATAGAGGCTTGCCCCCATGCCATCCGTATACTCCAGGACCTTTTCGGTAAAATCCTCCTTCGCCGGGTTGATGATGTAATCGGCGCCCATCTTGCTGCCCATGGCCGCCCGCTCCGGTACCGGTTCGGAAAGAATCACCCGGGCCGCCCCCGCCCGCTTCAGAACCGCCACCGCCCCCATCCCGATCGGGCCGCTCCCGCAGATCAC
>JAJFTY010000176.1 GCA_021372695.1 Deltaproteobacteria bacterium | reverse complement strand
CGGCCCGTGGACAAAACAGATCCGCCACTGGAGCCGCCTCAACCGCAGGCGGAAATCCCCGGTCCATGGGGAGCCCGCACCGGATCGCAACGACGAATACCTTTTCTATCAGGCGCTGATCGGTGCATTTCCCTTCCAGGGCAACACTCAGGATTTCCGGGAACGGATGAAGGTCTATGCCATCAAGGCCCTGCGGGAGGCCAAACGCCGGACTTCCTGGCTCGAGCCCGACGGCGACTACGAAGAAGCCTGCCTTCGTTTCCTGGATGCAATCCTCGACCCGGGCGATGACAACCGGTTCCTCGCGGAATTCACCCGATTCCAGCGGCAGATCGCCCGCTTCGGCATGCTCAACTCGCTCTCCCAGCTGCTGATCAAGATGACTGCGCCGGGCGTGCCCGACTTCTACCAGGGGACGGAGCTCTGGGATTTCAGCCTCGTGGACCCTGACAACCGGCGGCCCGTCGATTTCGGTCATCGCCATGGTATGCTGACGGCGATTCAGGCCGCATTCGAGAACGATCGGGAGTCTCTCATCGGTGACATGCTGGCGTCCATGGAGGATGGCCGCGCCAAGATGTTTCTGATCTGGAGGGCACTGTCGGCCAGGGGGCGCTGTTCCGAAGTGTTCTGCGGGGGGGAGTATCACCCCCTTTGGCCCCGAGGTCGGCGCAGAAACAGCGTGGTTGCCTTTGCGAGGCGCAAAGGCCCGCATTGGGCCGTAACCGTCGTGCCCCGCCTTTTTCCCTGGGTAAAGGGTGGAGAGCTTCCCCTCGGGCCGGATTCCTGGGCGGATACGCACCTCACACCGATCCCTGGCATGCCTTCGATCTGGAAGGATGCGATCACCGGCGATGAGCAACATGTCTTCGAATGCGAGTGCCCCGTGGGCAGGATCCTGCGACGATTTCCCGCGGCTCTCCTGATCGGCGGGGCTGCCGGCACATGAGCCGTCTCCTCCATTCACAGTCTCGATAAAGATTTTGGCCGTCTCATCGCCTGGGCGGCCTTTTTGCGCCTTTTCCCGGGCGTGGAATGCAGGGGCTCGGATCGAAACAGAGATGGGCTGGTACTGCTTTCGTACTCGAAATTCATGCTGCCGGGCGATTGACTCCGCCGGTAAAACTATTCTAGATTGCATGCCATGGAAAGGAAGTAACTGGTAACCGGGTAATCAGTAATTGGGGAGATGGGAATATGCCGCCATGCGGCAGTAACCGTGGGGAGAGGCATCGGGGATATCCGATTCCAGATACGGTTGAGGAGATGGGGATGATGAGACTCCGTAGCATTACAATCGTTTGTGTCCTGGTCGCGCTCTGCTTCATCGGTCAGCCGGCTTCCCTGGCGAGGGCCGAATGCGGGGCGCTTCCCGGGGGCGTTGTCGCGGGGGCCGATCCGGCGGCTGCAGCGTATGCCGGAGCGGGGGGCACCCTGCTGGCGCAATCCGGCAAAAGGGCAGACGCCCAGGGAGGGGGCGAGAACTGGAAGCGCATGGGGGAGACGGTCGTCTCCGGGGGCGACGAGCCGACGAAGGTCAGAATCAGAGGGAACACAGTCCTGGTTCCTGTGACATTTTCTTACGGCGGCAATGAAGTCGACGTTCATCTCGTGCTGGACACCGGCGCTTCGAGAACGACGATCAACACCGATATCGCGGATCAATTGTCCATCAGCCTGAGCAAGGAGAGAAAGGCGCGGGTGCGGGTCGTCGGGGGGGCAGTCATCGAGGCCCGCGTGGTCAGGATGAACCATTTGACCGTCGGGCCTCACACCAAACGCAACGCGGATGTTTTTGTCATCCCCCACGAAGGCCCTGCCGCGGGATATGACGGACTGCTGGGCATGGATGTGCTGCGCGGGGTGAAGTACCGGGTCGATTTCAACAAGCAGGTCATCGTCTGGGAATAGGCCGGTTGCGCGTTATGGGGTCGTTGCCTTCTCGAGGGAGATCGCCAAAGCCTCTGTGTAGGTAATCACAACCTGGTCGCCGACCTGAACGTTTTCCAGTATCCGGGGGTCCTTCACCTTCACGCCCACCAGGTTTCCCTCCGGCCCCTTGAGGACCACATTGTTCGTGTTTCTGTCGATGTCCTGGATTGTCGCGGTCTTCGTCATCAGGCGGGTCTGGGCGCCCACCCGTTTCACTTCAGCCTTCACCGCAATCCCCTCGACTTCACCCGGCTTCGATACCTGGTAGGCAATGGACTTGAAGTAGTTGAGCACAACCTTGTCGCCGACTTTCACCGAGGAGAGATTCTTCACCGTCTCGTCGACCTTGATCTCGACCACCTCATCCTTCGGGGCCTTGACGGTCACGATCCGCTTCTCGAGATCAATGGCCTGGACCGTGGCGGTAATGGTGCCGGCTTCTTCCGTGTAACCGCTTGGTTTCTTCGCTTCCGGAGTCGCTTTCTCCTGGGCGATGGCGCCCATTGCGAGGGACACCATGAATGCTGCCACCGCTACCGATACAAATAGCTTCTTCATTCGATTTCCCTCCTTCGTTTTGCAGAGCTGCCGCCTCAGCCTTTCCGCTGGAGATCGGATTATATCAAATCTTTGGCCCGTTGAACCAACACGAATCCTTTCCATGTTCATCTGTAATGTCCTGTGCCGTTCGTGACAGGTGATGACCTACTTCCTGAGCTCCCTGCCCAGTTTCTTTTCCACCGACCGGATCTTTTCCGTGATCCGATCGGGTTTGCCCGGCCTGTCGTCGATGGTGATGGTCGTGAGCAGCCGGGGCATGCCCTTCAGGGCCTCCTGGTGACACGTCCTGATCAGGGCCATCACCTCGTCCCATTCGCCCTCGACGACCGTTCCCATGGGCGTGATCCTGTAGGGAAGCCCGCCTTCGTCGACGATGTTCAAGACTCTCGAAACATGCTCGCTGATACTGTCCCCCTTGCCGAGCGGAACGATGCTGAACTGAACCAGCATGACACACCTCCTTTTTGTCTTGTGCGGCCCGCCGCAGGTGTCCGGACGGGAGCCAGTTTCTCATTCTACCATGGATCCGGTGTAAACGGATCGGGCTCGAGGGTGGCGCCTGCCCGGATCATGGATGCCGTCCCGGGACGTCGGGCATTGCCCCCGGCGCGATTTTCCTGTAGATAGCGGGTCAGGGATCCTGGACGGAGACCACGGCAGCGAGGAAAGAGAATCCGGACGGGGGGTGTTGCATGGACGAAGGCCGGGCAAGCAGGACCGCGATTGCGACCGCTTATTTCAGGGCCCATCACTACGCTCATGCCAGTCCGAAGATCTTCGAGGATTCTCTGGCCGGGGCGCTCCTGAACGCAAGAGAACGGGAGGCCGTTGAGAAACACCTGCTCGAGCGACTGGCAGAGCACAACCCTGCGCTGGCCCGGTCCGGGGCCGACCGCGCCGCGCTGGTCGGTCATGCGCTCGCCGGCCTG
>JAJFTY010000168.1 GCA_021372695.1 Deltaproteobacteria bacterium | reverse complement strand
CCTGCGCCCGCCTGGGCGCCCGGTCCGGCGCAGCCGGAAATGGCGGACACCATGCCGAAGAGGGCCATGAATCCGGAGAGAAGCTTCATCATCGGACCGCCTCCTTCTGGGTGATGAAACCGACGACGCGGTTTCCCTCGGTCAGGTATTTCCCGGCCACGCGCCGGATATCCTCCGGTTTGACCTCAGCCACTCTTTTCCGATGTTCGATCAGATAGCGCCAAGTTCCTGCGATGGCTTCGTACTCCGTGAGGTTGCGCGCCAATCCGCCGTTCGATCCCATCTGGCGGACCTCTTCATATTCAAGTTTGTTCTGGACCTGCTCCAATTCCTGCGCAGTCACCGGCTCGCGTTTGAGGCGTTCGATCTCCTCCTGGATCGCCGCCTCCACCTCAGCCACGGTATGGGGGGTACGCGGGGTGGCATCGATGATGAAGAGGTTGGGATAGCGGTGGCCCGGCGCGGTGAACGCATTCACGTCGGTCGCGAGCTGCTTTTCGATCACCAGCTTCCGGTAGAGCCGGGAGGTGCGGCCGTCCGCCAGTACCATCTCGATCACATCGAACACGTACTCATCGGTGTGGGGGAGGGTCGGCTTGTGGAAGCCGAGATAGAGCTGGGGATGGGCGTCGCCGATGATTTCAACCCTGCGCTCCCCCTGCTGAGCAGGTTCCTCCACCGCCACGGGCATGACCGGTGTGCCTCGCGGGACATTGCCGAAATATCTTTCCACCAGGGCCCACGTCCTGTCGGCATCGATGTCGCCGACGATCGCCACGATCGCATTGTTGGGGGCATAGTAACGATGCAGGAACGCTTCGGCCTTGGTGCGTGTCAGGTTCTCGATGTCCGACATCCAGCCGATCGACGGCTGGCCGTTCGGATGGGCGAGGAATGCGGTGGCGAGAAAGGTCTCCCAGAGCTTCCCTTCCGGTTTGGCATCATAGGAGCGCCGCCGCTCCTCCATCACAACGCTCCGCTCCGTGTAGAATTCGCGGAGCACGGCATTTTGCATCCGGTCCGACTCGATCGCCGCCCAGAGTTCCAGCTTGTTGGCCGGCAGGTTGATCAGGTAGGTGGTGCCGTCCTTGCTGGTAAAGGCGTTGTAGCCGGCGCCGCCGTTTCTGGCATAGATATCCGCAAACTCCTCCTTGACCACAAACCGGGAGGCGCTCTTTTCCAGGTCGGCAAGCCTCTGCTCGAGCTTCTCGATCCGGCCGGGATCACCTTTCTCCCGTTTTGCCTTTTCATGGATCAACGCTTGGGCGGTCGCCTCGATCTGATCCAGAAGGGGCTTTTCGGCGGTGTAATCGGTCGTGCCGAGGGTTTTGGTGCCCTTGAAAAGCATATGCTCCAGCAGATGGGCTACCCCCCGTTCGTCGCTCCGCTCGTCCACGCTTCCGACCTTGAATCGGATCCAGGCCGCGATCGTGGGTGAGCTGTGACGCTCCACCATCAGCAGCCTCATGCCGTTTGTCAGGGTACGCTCAACGACTCTCTCTTCCAGCCCCGCGCCCATGGCGGGGAGGCCAGCCAGGAGGAGCAGCAAGACAGACAGGACCCGACACCAACGCTTCATCATCGCTTTTCGCCTCACCAAGATTCGACTCCCCGGATTCAATATTAGAGACGGGGAAGGTGAAAGTCAACGCAGGCCCTGTTCCATCAGGCGTTGATCATCATCGGATGCATCGATTTCGCCTGAAAGAACGGTGAATGAGGGGGGTGCTTTGAGAAGTCCGACTGTCGGGAGATGAGACTTGCGGATCCGGATCCGCAAGTTTGCGCCAAATCTCAGACGTTCGGCGTCTGAGCTCGACGCTGCTTCATCCCGGGATCCCGGGGCCTCTCAAAACGATAGGAAGAGATCTCCACCGCAACGCCGATTTTGGGACCCGTCTCCTCAATTCTCGCGATATTCCCGCGACACTTGACACGCACGGGCCGCTCCGGATCGACGTTTTCGAGAATGATCGTGAAATCGATCGGTTGACCCGGGGTGAACGCTTTCTCCGTCTCGAAAAAGATTCCCGTGCTGCTGAAATCCCGTGTGATGCCCCTGCCGTCTTTGAGCTCCACGGGGGCCGCATCCCGGTGGCGGGTCGCGCGCTTCTTCCTGGCTTCTTCCACGAACCTTACCCTTCCCCCGCTTTGGACAGCGGCATGGACAGACCGGCTGGGCATCACGTTCTCGCCGGGTTCGATCCTTCAACGGCGACGAACTTCCTTCGAGGTGCGCGGAATATAAGAAGACCGGCTCTATATGTCAAGCAATAATCAGTACTACCTCCTGTGTTCGGGCTTCTCCTCCGGTCCTCCCTGGCGCTGCTCCCTGTGGGGTTGCGGGTGCTCCGGACTCTGCGGCTGCATTTGATGTTGCGCCGCCGGAGGTCTCTGCTCTGGTCTTTGCATCTGCTGACTTCGCTCACGAGGCTCCGGTCTGCGTTGTGGGGCTTGAGACCGCCGCTCCTGCATCTGCTGCTCGTGCCTCTGAACCTCGGGCCTCTGCCGGTACTGCTCCTGCCTCTGGCTTCTCAGCTCCTGCCGCTCCGGCTTCGGCCGGGGCTGATAGTTCTGGACACCCCAGGCTCTCTTCCCCCCCCAGTGCCGATTATCATGCCAGCTCTTCCAGTTCTGCTGAAGCCGCCGGTTGGGAATCCGTTCATACTGCCAGGGGTGGCCATACCAATCGTGGTCCCGGTAATGGCCTCTCCAGCCCGGGTCGACATCGAAATAGAAACTGGGGACACTCCGATAGAAAGCCCAGCCCCGGTCATAATAACGGGAGCGGTACCACCGGCCTTCCCACGGACGCCACCACCAGCCGCCGGAGAAAAAGATATCGACGTCGATGTCGGGAACGACGTAAACGTCGTCGGTGTCCGGTAATACGACTACGCTCGGAGGTCCGGGAAACGCAATGAGCGGCGGCAACGATATCCCGATACTGATATCAACCGCCGCCGTTGCCGTTGCCGGAAAAGCAACGGCCAGAACAAACAGGATCCCGACCCATGCTGACTTTTTCATTCTTCCACCTCCCATGATCGATGAACGGATCGATCCGATCCGCGCCTCGACGCTACGGCTTCTTCGCCTCGAAGAGTTTCGAGTACTGCCCGTACCCCTCTTTTTTAAGATTTTCTCTGGGGATGAACCTCATCGAGGCCGAGTTCATGCAATAACGGAGACCGGTCGGCGGCGGTCCATCGGGAAAGACGTGACCCAGGTGAGAATCGCCATAGCGGCTTCTGACCTCGGTCCGGCGCATGAAGAGCCCCTTGTCCTCTTTCTCCACGATATTCCCCGGTTCGAGAGGGCGGGTGAAACTGGGCCAGCCCGTGCCGGAATCATATTTGTCGAGCGAACTGAAGAGCGGTTCGCCCGACACGACGTCGACGTAGATCCCCTCTTTCTTGTTGTCCCAGTACTCGTTCCTGAAGGGCGGCTCGGTATCCTCCTTCTGCGTGACCGAGTATTGGAGCGGCGTCAATTTCTTCTTCAGGGTCTGATCATCGGGCTTTCGGTAGGTCCGGCCCGAAGCCGGGGCAGCGGCCGCGGGGGCGTTCTTCCAGACCTTCTCCAGAAACTGGTCGCGGCCGGACCCATGCCGGTAGTACCTGTAACGCAGGGGGTTCTCCTTGTAGTAATCCTGATGGTACTCCTCGGCGTCATAGAACTCCGTGAATTTCAGGATCTCGGTCACGACCGGCTTGTCGAAGCGGCCCGATTTCGCAAGCTCTGCCCGTGACTTTTCCGCGATCCGCTTCTGCTCCTCGTTGTGATAGAAAATGGCGCTCCGGTACTGGGGGCCCCGGTCCGCGAACTGCCCTCCGGGATCCGTCGGGTCGATATGCCTCCAGAAGGCGTCGAGGATCTGCTCATAGGTGATCTTGTCGGGATCGTAGAAAACCTGGACGGCTTCGATATGGCCCTGTTCGGCGTAGGTCTCGTAGGTCGGATTCGTGCCCGTCCCGCCCGTGTAGCCGGAAATGACCTTGACCACACCCGGCAATTTTTCCATATCCGCTTCGACGCACCAGAAGCACCCGCCGGCAAGGGTGGCGATCCGGGTCTTCACGTTCGGCTGATCCATGCTCTTCTTCACCTCCTGCTGAGCGGCGTTTACCGTCGTGAAGGCCAGTGCCGACAGAAACGCCACCATATAGATGAGGATTCTTCTCATAGTGCTTCCTTTCCAAAACCGCGGGTTTGCTACACCGGACGTAATCTAGCGACGAACCGGACAATGTCAAACCGTGGAAGACGAACGGGCCGGGGTCTTCCCGAACCGCGACCCGCCCGCCGGTCACTCCGGGAGCCGCTCTCCGCGGGTACGCGGGCTGTCCGAACGTCTTGGTCTGCAGAGGGTCGATATTCTCGGCAGCCTGTTGCCTGGCTTGAATAACAGTTGCACGTGCAAAGACAAACTGATAGGAATTCCGAGCCGGATGGGAACGGACTTCAAGCATCGGTTTACGGATTGCCGCTGCGTCCGCCAGATCCCGCAGGAGAGGGCATCATCGCTCTTCTTCCATTCGTGAACTCCAATGAACGGGGGGGACCCTCAACGTGGCGCTGTTTCTCCTGACCTTCTTCCTGATCTACGGCAGTTTTCACATCTACTTCTACCTGAAGGTCCGTGCCGCTTTTGCTCCGGGGGCCGCGACTCAGGCGATCCTGATCGTTCTTCTGCTCCTCGGCCTGATCGCGCCCATTCTCATCCGCATCTGCGAGCGCCACGGCCTCGAAATGGCGGCCCGCTTCCTTTCCTGGGCCGGGTACCTCTGGATGGGTTTTCTGCTGCTCTTCTTTTCCATCTCGATCCTGTTCGACCTCTGGCGGTTCCTGACCTATCTGGCGGGTTGGGCGCTCCGGTTCGATCCGGGCGCGCTGGTTCCCCCGGTGCAGTCGTTATTTCTTGTTCCCGCCGCCATTGCACTCGGGATCGTGCTCTACGGCGCGAATGACGCCCGCTCCGTCGGCAGCGAATCGCTGGTCATCCATTCGGAAAAGCTGCCGAAGGAGATAGGCGCGATCCGGATCGTCCAGATTTCCGACGTGCATATCGGCACCATCATCCGGGAAGGCTATCTCGAGGATATTCTCCGGAAGGTCCGGGAGGCCAAACCGGATCTGCTGATCTCGACAGGAGACCTCGTGGACGGCCAGGGGAACGACCTGACCGAAGCCGCCGTACAGCTCCAGGAGATCACTCCCCGCTACGGGAAATTCGCGATCACCGGAAACCATGAGTTCTACGCGGGGCTGGACGAGGCCCTGGAATTCACGAAAAAGGCAGGCTTTACCCTGCTTCAGGCCCAGGTTGCGACCGTGCACGGCAGGCTTGATCTGGCCGGTGTCGATGATCCGGAGGTTCAGCGGACCGCCGGGCATGGATATCCGTCCGACCGCGAAATCCTCGCCCGCGCGGACGGCAGCCGTTTCACGATCTTCCTCAAACATCGGCCTGTCGTGGAGAGAGAGAACATCGGCGCCTTCGATCTTCAGCTCTCCGGTCACACGCACCGGGGACAGATCTTCCCGTTCAGCCTGATCACCCGCCTGGTCTTTCCCTTCCATGCCGGGAACTATCGGCTGGCTGAGGGCGTTTTGCTCCATGTGAGCCGGGGGACGGGCACCTGGGGACCGCCGGTCCGCTTTCTCGCGCATCCGGAGATCACCATCATCGACCTGATGCCGGGATAGCCTTATACCCATCGGAACGGGCGGAGGAGAAGGACCTTTGGATTTTCGGCGGGGTTTCAAGTAGAGTAGCGTTCGTCATTGGGAGGTGAGCCATGGAAGGGATCGTCCGGTCTGTCAGCGAGAACCCGCTTATTGCTGCGGCAGCCTGCATTGTCGCTCTGCTGATCCTCTATTTCATCTTCAAAAGCCTCATGAAACTCGCGCTGATCGTCCTCATCGTCGCCGTGGCGATCGGCGGCTACTACTACTTCAAGCACCCGGAGTCCAGGCCCGCCAACGTCAAGGAGGCCATCGAGAGGGCTGCGACGGGGGCCGGCAAAGCGGTGGAGCAGGGGAAGGAGGCCTACGAGAAGGGCCGGGAGTTGGTCGACAAGGGGAAGGCGATCCTCGACAAGGGAAAAGAGGTGGTCGGGAAAGGATCGGATGCCGCCGGGAAGGTCCTGGGAACGGGGAAGGAGGAGGGCGACCGTCGGAAGCCGTAGGAGGCGCCGGTGAAAGGCCTGCCGCCGTATGCCGGTCGGTGAACTAAAAGAGGTTGACCTCCATGGCCCTCGCCGGACAGGCCGAGACGCAGAGCTCACAGCCGTTGCACCGTTCCGGCTCGAAGAGAACCTTCCAGGTTTCGCGGTCGAAGTAGAGAGAGCCGGTCGGGCAGAAAGCCGTGCAGGCTCCGCAGTGAACACACTTGTCCGCATTCTGGCTCACGCTCTTGGAGAGCGGCTCCACGTTGAGGCCCAGCCCCTTGAGGTAGCGGATGCCATTGTCGAAGTTCTCCTTCCCGCCGCTCAGTTCGAGGACGAGAACGCCCTCCCGCCGGGGAAAGATCCGAGCCTTGAGGATGTTCAGCAGCAGGTCGTAGCGCTTGACCAGCTCATAGATGATCGGCTTTTCGGCAAAATCGGCCGGGTAGCGGATGACCACTTTTCGTGAGTACATGAAGCGGATGATCTCCTGAAATTTGCGGTGATGCTAAGGGATGAGCGCGACGTTGTCAAGCAAATCCTTGCCGCGGAATCTGCAGGAGAGCGCCCCAGTCGATCCCCGGGAAGACCTGATGAAGATTGTGATCATCCTCGACGATGTGGTGGTCGAGGTTGGCGAAGAGGCGATCTGCGATTCGACGGGTCGGTTCGGGAGGAACGACCTCGTCAAACCGGCCGTGGTAAAGGGTGACGGGGATTTGCAGGGGCTTGCGGCAGTCGCTGAAGTCGCCATGGCTCAGGGCCGGAGCGAGAAGAATCAGGCGGCGGACGCGTGCCTCGTGTCGGCACGCGAAGAGCGCTGCCATGAGCCCACCGTAACTGGATCCGACGAGGATCAGATCTCCCTTGCCGGACAGGTCTTTTTCGAGTTTGGCCATCCTCTCTTCCAGGGAACCCGAGTAATCCTCCATGAACATTCCCGGGTACCGCTCGCGGAAGAAGGAGCCCTTCGTACCCCGGCTGCTGCTGTCCAGGCCATGAATGAATACGCGCGTGATCGTGTCCATAGTCGTATGTCCTTCCCTCCCTGTATTTCCGTTGCTTTCCATATCCCGGCGTGGTAGGAGTTTGCAACAAAAATGAGGCGGCTTTCGACGGCGTGGCCCCTTTCCGGGCCGATGTCCCGGGCCGGCCGTTTCGGAAAGAGGAGCGTATGTCCAGAGTCGTGCCGTTTCGCGCCGTGAGACCCGCAAAACCCTTTGTCCGTCAGGTCGCAGCCCCGCCCTATGATGTCCTGAACGCAGCAGAGGCCCGTGAGTTGGTCCGAGACAATCCCCTCAGTTTTCTCCACGTCGAGAAATCGGAGATCGACCTTCCCGATGCTGGCGGCGTGGAGGATTGCCGGATCTATGAACGGGCAAAGGAAAACCTGGAGGGCATGATCCACAAGGGAATTCTCTTCCAGGAGCAGTCGGCCGTCTTCTACCTCTATCGGCAGCAGATGGGGGGGGAGCGTCTCCAGACGGGGATCGTTGCCTGCACCGACCTCGCGGAATACGAGAGCGGTCGGATCCTCCGACACGAATTCACCCGGGCGGACAAGGAAAAGGAGAGGACCCTCAACATCGATACGGTCGGGGCGCAGACGGGACCCGTATTCATGGTCTACCGCGGACGGACGGAGATCGACCGGGTAAGCGCGCGGGTCGCGGCCCGGCCGCCTGAGTATGACTTCACGGCCGCTGGAGGGGTCCGCCATACGGTGTGGATCATCTCCGATCCGGCGGAGATCCGCGAGGTGGCCGACGGCTTTGCGCGCGTCGAGACACTCTACATCGCCGACGGACATCACCGGGCCGCGGCGGCGGCGAACGTCGCCCGCCTCCGGAGCGCGCGGAATCCCGCGGGCGCGGGGGAAGGGGAGCATCGGCTCCTGCTCTCGGTCCTTTTTCCCCACGATCAGCCCCGGATCATGGATTACAACCGGGCCGTCCGGGACCTCCATGGCCTCACGGAAGCGGAATTTCTGAAACGGGTCGGCGATCGCTTCCGGATTGCAGAGAACTTCACGGAAAAAGAGCCGGCGCGGCCGCACGAATTCGGAATGTACCTGAACGGCGTCTGGCGCCGTCTGACGGCGAGTGCGGAGATTCTGCGAGAGGATGACCCCGTCGCCGGTCTCGATGTTTCGCTCCTTCAGGAGAACCTTCTGTCGCCCATCCTCGGCATCCGGGATCAACGGACCGACCCGCGGCTCGAATTCGTCGGCGGCATCCGGGGGATGGCGGAGTTGGAGAGGCTGGTCGACCGGGCCGGCTTTGCCGTTGCCTTTTCCCTTTACCCCCCGACCGTGGCTGAGATGATGGCCGTGGCGGATCAGGGGAAGGTGATGCCGCCGAAATCCACCTGGTTCGAACCCAAGCTCCTGAGCGGTCTGTTCGTCCATCTTCTGCGGTGACCATGATGGAAGGGTCGCTCGTGCGTGACGGGGAAACGGCCGACGCGATCTGCGGCGGCCGCCTCAGGGTCATCCAGAGGGAAAGGGGGTACCGTTTCTCGCTGGACGCCCTGCTTCTCGCGCACTTTGTCACGCTCCACGAAGGGGACGACCTGATCGATCTGGGAACGGGCAGCGGGGTCGTTGCGCTCATCCTGGCCCAGCGCGTCCGCTACGGGCGCATCCTCGGGATCGACATCCAGGAGAGGCTGGTGGAGATGGCGAGGCGAAGCGTGGCCCTGAACGGCCTCGAAGGGCGCGTGGAGATCGGCAGGGGCGATGTCCACGACCCTGCGAGCTTCTGCGCGCCCCGCTCCTTTTCCGCGGCCGCCTTCAACCCTCCTTACCGGCGTCTCCGGTCGGGGCGGATGAACCCGGATTCCGAGAAGGCCGTGGCCAGGCACGAACTGACCGGGACCGCCGGGGATTTCTGCGCGGCCGCCGCCCATGCGCTGCGGCCGGACGGCCGGGCGTATGCGATCTACCCTGCCTCCAGGATGGTCGAAATGCTGTCGCAGATGAGAAACCACCGGATCGAGCCCAAGCGGCTGAGGATGGTCCATTCCCGCCAGGGGGAACCGGCGGTATTCGTACTCCTGGAAGGAGTCAAAGGAGGACGGGAAGGGCTGAAGACGATGCCGCCGCTTTTCGTCTACCGGGAGCCGGGCGTCTATACCGCAGAGACGGCGGAGATCTTCACCGATCTTTGTGCTTCTCCCGCTCCCGGCGGCGGCTGATTTCCTTGGACATGACCCTCCCCAGAATCTCACGGAGCTCGGGGTCGGCGATGGTCGCGAGGCTCTCCCGCATCATCTCCCGGTCGCGCTTGCGGAGCGGCGCGGGAGGGGAAGCGGCAGTCGTCCGATCAAGCGCCGGATGTGCGGAGGGTATTTCGCCGATCGATAGATAGAGGCCCTGGATCTCCACATTCCCCGAGAGTTCATTGATTTTTCCGCAGATCTCCTCCTTGAGGAACTGAAGCTGATGCATCCAGACCGGCGACGAGACCCGGACGTGAAGCGTGCCCCGTTTCACCGCTTCCGGTCTGGTCCGGGCCGCAATCTGGGGGCCGACGGCCCGTGCCCAGAGGTCGATCAGCCGCCGGTCCGTCGAGTCGTGGGGTATGTTCCTCTTTTTGAGAACCTTCCGGAGGATCTCTCCGATGATCTCAGGTTTGGGTTGAGCTGCCCTTCTTCGCATGGCCCGCTTCTCGCACAATTTGCCCGTCGGGTCAAGGTGCCGGAGGCGTGCCTCATCCCCCCAGTTTCTTGAGCTCATCGGCAAAGACGTCATAGGTCCGGCGGTCGAAAAGGACAAAGCGGATTCTCTCCAGATCCGTATGTTGCTGCAGGTAGTCGATGGCCGTGGAGAGCGCGATCCGGGCCGCTTCCGCGAGGGGATAGCCGTAAATTCCCGCGCTGATCGCGGGAAAGGCAATGCTCCTGAGTCCATGGGCAGATGCGAGTTTGAGGCTGGAACGGTAGGCGCTCGCGAGCAGCTCTGCCTCGCCCTCCGTCCCGCCCCGGTAGATGGGCCCGACGGCATGGATCACCCGTTTCGCCTTCAGGTTCCCGCCGGTCGTGATGACGGCCTGTCCGGTGGGGCAGCCGCCGATTTTTCGGGTTTCGGCCATGATGGCGGGCCCCCCGGCCCGATGGATGGCGCCATCCACGCCGGCCCCACCCCGAAGGCCGGAATTGGCCGCGTTTACGATGGCATCGGTTTCCTCATCCGTGATGTCCCCCTGAACCAGTTCGATCGTCCCCTGATTGATCTTCATGACGTTCCCTCCTTTCCCGGTCTCTGAGATCTTGAGCATCCCGGTCCTTCCGCCGCGGCGCCATTTCCCTGCTCGAAGATGACGACAGGACCCATTCCGGGACTATTTTCCGCGAAGGGGCGGCCCGCTGTAAAGTAAAATCTGACCCGGCCCCCGAAATCGGCACGGGACCAAAAAACCTCTCTGACATTCCGGTGGCGAAGGCCCTTGGTGCTTGATAATTTGGCAGTTCAATGGTACAAGTGCGCCGCTTCCCATCGCTGACCGGTTTCCCGGGGCGGCCGTCGAAGAGAGGGAAAGGGAGGGGTCCACTTTCAGCCATGCCGCGTTTCGCGATCAGGGGGCGGCCGGCAGTCGGGCATCAATCGTCTGGATGACAACGTGACGGATCGATATCAAAAACAGCGGCTCAAGATGGTCGATGCCCAGGTCCGGGCGAGAGGGGTCGCGGATCAGCGGGTCCTCAAGGCCATGGAAAAGATTCCCCGCCACCTTTTCGTTGAAGAGGGACTGAGCGATCAGGCCTACAGCGACAACCCCCTTCCGATCGGACGGCAGCAGACCATATCCCAGCCCTACATCACCGCGCTCATGTCCGAGGCCATGGTGCTGACCGGTGCGGAGAAGGTGCTCGAGATCGGGACCGGGTCCGGCTATCAGACCGCTGTTCTGGCGGAGTTGGCCGAAAGGGTATTTTCCATCGAACGCATCGCGATGCTGGCGACCGGAGCGCGAAAAGTCCTCGACCTGCTGAACTATTACAATGTCGCCATCCGGGTGGGGGACGGCACTTACGGTTGGCGGGAGGAGTCCCCTTTTGCGGCGATCATCGTGACGGCCGGGGCGCCGCGGGTCCCCAGAATCCTGGTGGAGCAGCTCGCGATCGGCGGCCGACTCGTTATCCCGGTGGGAAGCCGCAACTCCCAGACCCTTCTAAGGGTGACCCGCCTGTCGGAAGACCCGGATCATGTGAGGCGCGAGGATCTCGGCGGCTGCCGTTTCGTGGATCTGATCGGGGAGCACGGATGGGGAAATTGACCGGAAAATCGCCCCTTGCCAGAATATTGACCCGGACCCTGCGAAATTATGTCGGATTGCTTCTGGTCGGCCTGATGATCCTCTCCTGCGCAGGCTACACGGTTCGGGGCGACCGGCCCCGCGGCGTCTACCACCGCGTCAAGAGCGGGGAGACGCTTTTGATGATCTCCCGGGCTTATCGGGTTGACCTCCAGGAACTTGCAGAGCTCAACAACATCGACGATCCGAACCGGATCGAGGCGGACAGCGTCATCTTCATCCCCGATGCGCAACTGGTGCTGGATGATATCGTGGCAACGGTCCGGCCGCAGCCCGCTCCGCTTGCTCCCCCCGTGACCTCTCCCCCTCCTGCCGTCGCCGAGAGGGCGCCCGCGCCTCCGCCCAGGGCCGTTTCGAAACCGGAGAGCCAGAATCGCGAGGCGCCGGTGCCGCCAAGGAAGCGAACGGAGACGCCGCCGGCCGCGGTGACCGTCAGGGATCGTTCCGAACCTTCCGCTTCGGTGGAGAAGGGGCCGCCCGCCCGCAGACCGCCTGCAAAACCAGAGAAGGAAGAGACCGCCGTGGTCCTGCCGAAGCTGGAAAAAGAGGGAGTCGCCCAGATTGCCCCGAGGCCGGAGAGCAGGGAGGCGGCTGTCCCGATCATCAGGGCCGAGGAGGGCGAGGCGAGGACGGATCAAATCCAGTTTGACAAGAAGCGGTTCATCTGGCCGGTCCGCGGCAAGGTCATTTCGCGTTTCGGCATCCAGCCCAACCGGATGTATTACAAC
>JAJFTY010000163.1 GCA_021372695.1 Deltaproteobacteria bacterium | reverse complement strand
TCCCGGATGAATTGCGCCAGATGGTCGCCGATGAGGGTGTAGGGCAGGAGCACCTCATTGGCGCCGCTCGCTTTCAGGCCTTCGATCTGATCGGCCGAATCGGCCGTCGCAACGATGACGGCATTGGGTGCCACGGCACGGCATGTCGTCACCACGGCCCGGTTGTTCGTCCCTTTGAGGAGCATGTCGGGGATGGTGATGAGGATAATCCTGGCGTTGGCGACATGGGCGTGCTCCAGCGTGTCAAGACTGCTGATGTCGCCGAACGTTCCCTTGACATTTCGGCTGTTCAACTCTTTCAGAACTTCGAGATTGAAATCGATCACCAGGATCTTCTTCAAGAGCTCCGGCGCGACGGTTTCCAGGCGATCGATAAACGCCCTGGCGCCGCGGTGGTACCCGAGGAGCACCACCGGATAATGGTCGCCGCCCTCCGCCGCAGCCGTCTCCTTGGCTTTCGAAGGGAAGCCCATCTTTTCCAGCAAACGGTCGAAAACAAGGTAGGCCGCGTGATTGCCCTTGATGAAGTAGGACGCGAGAACCGATGTAATGGCCATGGCATAGATGATCAGGGACATCAGGCGCTGATCGATGTGGCCGTAGCCGACGCCGAGGGCGGCGACCACCAGGGAGAATTCACTGATCTGCGCAAGGTTGATGCTGGCGATGAAACTGGTGCGCCGTCCGCTCCCCGCCATGGAGAGCAGGGGATAGACCGTCAGGAAGCGGGAGACGATGACGAACAGGACGATCACGACGGCCATGACCAGCAGGGAAGCGTCCGGAACGGGAATCTTCATGCCGATGGAGAGGAAGAAGAGGGTCAGGAAGAAGTCCCGGAGGGGGAGCACCTTGGCCGTGACATGGACGCTGTAGGGGAAGGTCGAGATAGCCACCCCGGCGATCAGGGCCCCCATCTCCATGGAGAGACCGATCCACGCACCGATTCCCGCCATCAGAGCACACCACGCAATGGACATCGCGACGACCATCTCCGGTGTCTTCGAGATCTTTTCAAAAATCCATTGGAGCAGGTATTTGCTGAGGAGAAAACCGATGGCCAGCAGGACCACACTCTTGCCCAGAGCCATCACCACGAGGAGGATCTTCGGGTTGGCGAAATGGGGCTGCAGGGCGAGAATCAGGATCGCCCAGAGATCCTGGAAGATCAGAATGCCCAGGGTGATTCTGCCGGCCAGTGTATCCAGTTCGAACTTGTCATACAGGAGCTTGACGACGATCGCGGTGCTGCTCAGGGCGCAGAAGAGCGACAGATAAAGCGCGTCCATGCGGCCGTTGCCCAGGCCGAATCCCAAAAGGAGGAAGAAACCCGTACCGATCAGCGCGCACAGCAGAAACTGGCCGATTCCGGCATAGATCAACTGCCTGCCCGAGGAGAGGAGTTTCTTGGGGTTGAGTTCAAGGCCGATGATGAAGAGCAGGAGGATCAAGCCGATTTCAGAGATGACCTCGATGTTCGCCGGATCGGAGACGAGCCCGAAGCCGACCTCCGGGCCGATCGCCGCTCCGGCGACGAGATACCCCAGAATGACGGGTTGGCGGAAGTACTGAAACACGAACCCGAGAGCCGTTGCAGCCAGGATGGAAATGCCGATTTCGGGCAGCATGCCATGCATGATCAATGCTCCTTTGTCCCTCAAAAAGAGAAACGGCCGGTTGACCGACGGCCCGAGCGGCAGGCTCAGTCACCGGCTCCCATGTGATGCTGGGTTTCATGCGGAGGCTGTTTTAGTATAAGACTTTTTGAGAACGGAGGGCATCCTCGCAGATGGCGCCCCTCTCTGAAGTTGACCTCCATCGTCCGACTGAAAAAACGGTAGAATTCCTGGATTGACGGACCTGCAAAAAAGTCCAAAATCCACCCGAACGTCATCCCGGCGAAAGCCGGTATCCAGAAATATCGCCTGGTGAAAAACACTGGACCCCGGCTTTCGCCGGGATGACGACTCCTTACGAAGCCGTCAAGATTAGCGAGCGCAATATTCCATACTTTTGAGCATTAGTCAATCATCTCCATCCCCTCGCGGCTCACCGCCGCCCCCTTGACGCGGAAGGGCGGGGTGCATATGTTTCTGCCATCGGCCGGCATGAGGGGGATCGAACCGGATGCCGGGACAGGTGAAAACAGGAGTCCGTCATGGATTACATCAAGATCAGATTCGTCGAGAGTCCGGAGGGCATCGAGTCGGAGTTCCGCAGAAGCATGGAAGAGATGCTGTGCGCGGCCCAGCCGCGATTTACGCTCTCCCGGCGGCAGTGGCGGCCCCAGATCGATATCTACGAAACCCGCGCGGAGATCGTCATCATCGCCGAATTGGCCGGCGTTCCCCGTGAGGAGATCGGTCTGGAGATCGGACCGCGCACGGTCAAAATCTCCGGCACACGGATGGGGGGGCCGCGGGAGGAGGATGCGCGCTATCGTCTGGCGGAAATCCCCTACGGCCGTTTCGAGCGCAGCCTCGCGCTTCCGGTCCCGGTCGATACGGAGACCGCCAAAGCGTTCTGCCGGGACGGCCTTCTGGAGATCCGTCTTGCCAAACGACCGCTGGAGCGCATCCACAGGATCGACATCCAGGGCAGTTGATTCCCGAGGGATCGATTCGACATATTGGAGGTTCACATGCCAGAAAAAACGTCCGAAGAGACGAAAATTCAAAATATTCCGGAGATTCTCCCGCTGCTGCCGCTGTCGGGCGCCTTTGTCTTTCCGAAGATGCTCTTCCCGCTCGAGGTCTCCGGCAATGCCGCAATCCGTCTGATCGACGAAGCCATGGCGGGCGACCGCCTGATCGGCCTGGCGATCCTGAGGCAGAGCGGCGAATCCACGGAAGGACCGCACAAGCAGGAGGATTTCTTCAATGTCGGGACGAGCGCCGTCATTCTCAGGATGGCCAAGACCGCAGACAACAAGACCCAGCTCCTCCTCCAGGGAGTCGGCCGGTTCAGGATCGTCGAGCTGCTGGAGGGGAAGCCCTACGTCACGGCACGCGTCGAGAATCTTGAAGACAAGGAGACCAAGGACATCGAGGTCGAGGCGCTGATGGCGAATCTGGTCGGCCTCTTCGATCGGATCGTGAAGCTCTCACCTTTCCTCCCGCAGGAGTTCGCGGCCATGGCCAAGACGGTATCCGAACCCGGCGTCCTCGCGGATATCATCGCCTCGGTGATCAACGCCCCGATCGAGGAGAAGCAGCAGCTCCTCGAAATCCTCGACGTGAAGGAGCGGCTCCGCGCCGTGACGCGCCTGGTCAACCATCAGGTGGAGATCCTCGAACTGGGCAGCAAGATCCAGACCCAGGTGAAGGACGACATGGACAAGAGCCAGCGGGAGTACTACCTCCGCCAGCAGCTCGCGGCCATCCGCAAGGAGCTGGGAGAGACCGACGAGGAGAAGGTCGAGGTGGAGGAGTACCGGGAAAAGATCGCGAAGAAGAACCTCCCCGAGGAGGCAAAGAAGGAGGCGGAACGGGAGCTCGACCGGCTCTCCAAGATGCACCCCTCGTCGGCGGAATACACGGTCTCTTCGACCTATCTCGACTGGATGATCTCGCTTCCCTGGAACGAGGGGACCGAGGACAACCTCGACATCAAAAAGGCGCGGCGCGTTCTGGACGAGGACCACTACGGTCTCGAAAAACCCAAGCGGAGAATCATCGAATACCTCGCGGTCCGCAAGCTGAAGCCCGACTCCCGGGGTCCGATCCTCTGCCTCTACGGCCCCCCGGGAACGGGCAAGACCTCGCTCGGCCACTCCATCGCCCGTGCGCTCGGCCGGAAGTTCATCCGCGTTTCGCTGGGCGGCATCCATGACGAGGCGGAAATTCGCGGCCATAGGCGTACCTACGTCGGAGCCCTGCCCGGCAGGATCATCCAGGGGATCCGGCGGGCGGAGTCAAACAACCCCGTCTTCATGCTGGACGAGATCGATAAGGTGGGGAGCGACTTCCGCGGCGACCCCTCCTCGGCGCTCCTGGAGGTCCTCGACCCGGAGCAGAATTTCTCCTTCGGAGACAACTACCTGGACGTCCCATTCGACCTGTCGCACGTGATGTTCATCACCACGGCCAACAACCTGGAGACGATCCCGCCGCCGCTCCGCGACCGCCTGGAGGTGATCGAGCTGTCCGGCTACACGATCGACGAGAAGATCCGGATCGCCCAGCGCTACCTGATCCCGCGGCAGACGGAGGGCAACGGCCTGAAGCCCGAACAGATCCGGATCGCCAAGAGCACGATCAGCCGGATCATCACCGGCTACACCCGGGAGGCGGGGGTGCGGAACCTCGAACGGGAGATCGCCACGGTCTGCCGCGGTGTGGCGAGCCAGATCGCGGAGGGGACGATCGAGAAGGCGTCCGTCACGGCGCGGGATCTCCACCGCTTCCTCGGTCCCGTCCGGACCACCGATGAGGCGACCCTCCGGACCTCGAAACCGGGGGTCGTCATGGGGCTCGCCTGGACGCCGGCGGGCGGTGATGTCCTCTTCGTCGAGGCGACCGCCATGAAGGGCAAGGGCAGCCTCACCCTGACCGGGCAGCTCGGCGACGTGATGAAGGAGTCGGCGACCGCGGCGCTGAGCTTCATCCGCACGAACGCCGAGGCGTTGGGGATCGCGAAGGATTTCCTCGAGGGGATGGACATCCACATCCACGTTCCTTCCGGAGCCACGCCGAAGGACGGGCCTTCGGCAGGGGTGACGATGCTGACCGCGCTCGCTTCGCTCCTGTCGAACCGGACGGTCAAGAAGGACCTCGCCATGACCGGTGAGATCACGCTCCGGGGGGTTGTCCTGCCGATCGGCGGGGTGAAGGAGAAGGTGCTCGCCGCCCATCGGGCGGGGGTGAAGACGATCATCCTGCCGAAATGGAACCGGAAGGACCTGGAGGATGTCCCGGCCAAGGTGTGCCGGGAGATCACCTTCCACTTCGTGGACGAGATGATGGAGGTGCTCCGGCTCGCGCTGGACAAGTCGCCGGAATAATCCGGAATAATAATGATGGCTCGACGGCCTCCCGGCGCGCAGCCGGGGAGCCGTCCCTGATCGAAAGGAGGACATATGGTCAAGGCAAGAGAGATCATGACGCGGAAGGTCATCACGGTTGCGCCCGAAACGGAGATCCTCCAGGCTGCCAGACTGATGCTGGAGAACCATCTCAACGGGCTCCCCGTTGTGGACGGGGAGGGAAATCTGAAGGGAATTATCAGCCAGTCCGATCTGCTGGCCCAGCAGCAGAAGATTCCTCTGCCCTCATTTTTTGTCCTGTTCGATTCCACTCTTACCCTTCCCTCTCAGAAAAGCATCGAGAAGGAAGTCAAGAAGATGGCGGCATTCAAGGTGTCCGAGGCGATGACGCCCGATCCCGTCACGGTGGATGCGGAAACGGGGGTGGAGGAGATCGCCACGTTGATGGTCAAGCACAACATCCACACCCTGCCCGTGTTCGATCAGGGAAGGCTGGTCGGCATCATCGGCAAGGAGGATATCCTCCGCACCCTGATGCCGGCGCAGAAAAGGGATCCGGCATAAGGGGACATCGCTGGTTTCACCGTTGAACGCAGCGCTTCTCCATGACAGCGGCCGCCCATGGTTAGTTGTACCTACCAATCTTCCTTGATTGAATCCCCATTGTCTTGCGCATGCGGAGGGCCTATTTTTAGCCCGAATAGCCCGCCATCGATGCGACGCAGTTTCGGCAGGCGGTCTCCGCCTACGCTTGATGGCGGTTGCGACGCATCCAGCCGCCTTGAGGAGGATAAAAATGTTTTCAAGAAGGAGTTTCTCTTGGGGTCTCACGATCGTCCTGTGCATGGGAACGCTCTCCTGCGCGCTGTTCAGGAATTACGGCCAGATCAACCCCAGTGATGCGGTGACCCAGGCCTTTGAGGAATATCAGGTCAATCCGCAGTACCGCTACTACGTCAGCGGACCGCATATTAACCCCAACGCGATCCTGGGGCTGGACCGGAATTACCAGCTCGACCCCTGGACCACCTGGAGGGAAGTGGCGATGACGCCGGACGTGCTGAAGGAGCTCATCCGGGGGATGAAGGCCGAGGTCTTGCTGAGCTACTCCCACCTGTATGGATTCGAAGTCAAGGACGACGGCGGCCGCCAGATCGGCGTCTGGTATTCCATCATGCAGGGCCGGACGTTCGTAAAGATGAACCCGGACGGGACCGTGCGGATCGACACGCCCCCGCTGCTGCTCTACGATAAATTCGGGGATAACGAACGGGATCACCAGCCGGGGCTCATCAGGCCGTAAGGGACGAAGCCGCCTTTGCGCTCGAACTTCGTAACAGAGCCGTTCAGTGCGGTGAAGTCCGGAGACCCGTTTCCGCTTCACCACACCGGGGCCCGCCGCAGAAATAGAGATATCCGGAGTCTCATCCGGAGCGGCGTCAGGTCCGGAGTCATCTCCTCCCGATCCCCACGATGCTGATGTTCCGCCGCCGGGAGGAACCCGCATCGCCTTCCGCAGGATCTCCGACGTCGCGACCGCAGCGAAGATCGTTGTGAAGCCGCCCGTTCCGTCTGCACGCACCTGACGGAAGAGCGGCGGAATGTTCAACAAATAAAATGGGATCTTATCTTTTCCCCTGAAAGATGGTATGAGATGGCCCATTCCTATCGTGGGGAGGTGTTCCCTTGAAGAAACGCATCGTCGTCATCGCCGTGCTGGCGCTTCTCATCGGCACGGGCCTCTTCGTCTATTTCGGCCAGCAGAAGGCGCGGCAGGGGGAGCTCTCCTACTCGGGAACCATCGAAGCCACCCAGTCGCACCTCTCATTCCAGGCGGGCGGCCGCGTCATCAAGGTTCTCGTCCGCGAGGGAGAAGCCGTTCAGAAGGATCAACTCCTCGCCGAGCTCGACCCGGCCGAGTTCCGCACCCGCCTCGAACAGGCGACCGCCGCCCTCGAAAGGGCTCTCAGAGGCCGGGAACAGGCCGAGACGGCGCTGGCGGTCTATGAGAAGACCCTCCCTGCCGACGTGGTCAGGGCAGAGGCGGGCGTTCGCGTGCTCTCCTCGCAGCTGGATGAGCTTAAGGCCGGCACCCGGACCCAGGAAATCGAACGGGCGAAAGAGGCCGCGGAGTCCGCTGCCGCGGTGCTGGACGACGCCAAGAAGAATTGGACCCGCTACGAAAATCTGTTCAAGAAGGGGACCGTCTCCGAGAAGGAGCGGGATGCCGTCCGGCTCCGGTACGACACGGCGCTCCGGGAGTATGAGCGCAGCCGGCAGGCCTACGATCTGGCGAAGGAGGGGAGCCGTGCCGAGACGATCCATACCGCCGAGGCGAGGCTCGCCGAGGGACGGGCCGCCCTGAAACAGGCCCAGAGCAACCTGCCGCGGATCGACACCGCGAAGAAAGAGGTCGAGGCGGCCCGCGCGAACGCCGCCGCCGCCCGGGCGACCCGCGACCAGTTTGCGGTCCAGTTCGACTATGCGCAGTTGAAGGCGCCCGGCCCCGGGGTCATCACGAGCCGGAACGTGGAGCCGGGCGAGGTGGTCACGCCCGGACGGGAGGTGTTCACCCTGTCGGAGCTCGCCAGGGTCGACCTGAAGATCTTCATCGACGAGACGGAGATCGGCAAGGTCAAGCCCGGCCAGAAGGCGGAGGTCCGTGTGGACACCTTCCCGGACAAGCCTTTCGCCGGCACGGTCACCTTCATCTCCCCGGAAGGAGAGTTCACCCCCAAGATCATCCAGACCAAAAAGGAGCGGGTGAAACTCGTCTACCTGGTCAAGGTTTCCATCCTCAACCCCGCCTTCGAGCTCAAATCAGGAATGCCCGCCGATGCCTGGTTACGCTGAGCCGGCCGCTCCCAGCGCGCCGGGGGCCGAAGGCGAAAAAGAGCCGTTCGTCCGGATCGAAGGGGTCTCCTGCCGTTTCGGCGTGAGGGAGGCGGTGCGGAACGTCTCGTTCACGGTCGAGCCGGGTGCAATCTTCGGCCTGGTCGGCTCCGACGGGGCAGGGAAATCCACGCTGCTCCGCATGGCGGCGACCATGCTCAAACCCGCCGCGGGGCGGATCACGATCGACGGCCTGGACGTGGTCGCAAGCCGGGCCGCCGTCAAGGACCGGATCGGCTACATGCCCCAGCGGTTCGGCCTCTACCAGGACCTGACGGTCGAAGAGAACATCGATTTTTTCATGGACATCTTCGGGATCTTCGGCACGGAAAGAAAAGCGCGCAAGGCCCTCTACCTGGGCTTTTCCAACCTGCTCCCCTTCGCCGACCGGCCGGCGGGAAAGCTCTCCGGCGGGATGAAACAGAAGCTGGGGCTCGCCTGTGTCCTCGTCCATGAGCCGAAGCTCCTGATCCTGGACGAGCCGACCAACGGCGTCGACCCCGTCTCCCGCCAGGAGTTCTGGACGATCCTCGGCCGGATGCGCGAGAGAGGGAAGACCATCCTCGTCTCGACGGCCTACCTCGACGAGGGAGAACGGTGCGACCGGCTCGCCCTGATGCACCGGGCGGAACTGCTGGACACGGCAACCCCTGCGGAGATCCGATCCCGCTTTCCGAACCTGGAGGAGGCGATCGTCGAGAAGATCCGGGAGAGGGACGCGGACCTGGCGCAGAGCGCCTTCGAACCGGGCCGGGAGGGGCCGCCGTCATGATCGTGGCCGGAAACAACAACGCCGATACCATCGTCGTCCGGGAGCTCGAAAAGAGATTCGGGGAGTTCACCGCCGTGGATAGGATCTCCTTTTCGGTCCATCCGGGGGAGATCTTCGGCTTCCTGGGGTCGAACGGCTCCGGAAAATCGACAACGATCCGGATGCTCTGCGGCATCCTCACGCCGACGTCCGGCAAGGCCACGGTCGCGGGCTTCGACATCGTCACGGAAGCCGAGCAGGTCAAGCACGCGATCGGCTACATGTCCCAGAAGTTCTCCCTCTACGAGGAGCTGACCCCTTTCGAGAACCTCCGCTTCTACCTCGGGGTATACAGCGTACCCGAGGCGGAGTGGGCGGAGCGGACCGCCCGGATCCTCGAGACGATGCGGCTCGCCGAGGCGCGCGACCGCCTGACGCGGGACCTCCCGCCGGGAGTGCGCCAGCGCCTCGCCCTCGGCTGTGCGCTGCTCCACCGCCCGCAGATCCTATTCCTCGACGAGCCGACCTCCGGCGTCGACCCGATCACCCGGCGCCGCTTCTGGGATTTCATCGGCCGGATCGCCGGCGAGGGAATCACCGTCTTCGTCACGACCCATTACATGGACGAGGCAAGCCACTGCGGGCGGATCGTGATGATCAACGAGGGGAGGATCGTCGCTTCCGGGAGCCCGGCGGAAATCATCCGCGAAAGCCGTCCGGATAAGCCGGATGCCGATCTGAACGACGCCTTCGTGGCGTTGATGTCGCATTCCGCGGGAGGGAAGCGCCCGTGAATCCAAGAAACATCGGGGCGATCGCCCGCAAGGAGTTCTACCACCTGATCCGGGACTTCCGGAGCCTCTACCTGGCCTTCGCGATTCCGCTGCTGCTCATCCTGCTTTTCGGCTATGCGCTCAGCCTCGACGTCGAACACATCGAAACGGTCGTCGTCGATCAGGAGCAGACCGACCTGAGCCGGGACTTCATCCGCAGCCTCGGGGCCTCGCCCTATTTCCGGATCGCCGCCCATCTCCCCGACACCCGGGCCGTCACCGAGGCGCTCGACCACGGCCGGGCCACGCTCGCGGTGATCATCCCGCCCGGCTGGACCGCCGACCTCAGGGCGGACCGGGAGACCACCGTCCAGGTTCTGCTCGACGGGAGCGATCCCAATTTCGCGGGGATCTCCCGCTCCTACATCACCGCCTTCATCGAGACCTACAACCGGAAGCTCCTCGCCGATTTCCTGGACCGCAAGGGGATGGAAAAGATCAAGCCGCCGGCGGACGGGCGGATCCGGGTCTGGTTCAACGAAGACCTGGAGAGCCGGAATTTCATCGTGCCGGGAATCATCGCGATCATCATCATGATCGTGGGCGCCATGCTGACCTCGCTCGTCATCGCCCGGGAGTACGAGAACGGGACGATGGAGACGATCCGCTCGCTCCCGGTCCGGGCCGGGGAGTTCCTGATCGGCAAGGCGATCCCCTATTTCCTGATCGCGCTGATCGACGTGCTGGTCTCCATCCTGATGGGGCAGGTGCTCTTCGGCGTTGTGATGAAGGCGAGCTTCTGGCTGATGCTCCTCGCCTCCTCTCTGTACATCCTGGTCGCGCTGACCCTCGGGCTCCTCATCTCGTCCGCGACGAAGTCCCAGATGGTGGCGAACCAGATGGCCGTCCTGATCACCTATCTGCCGTCACTTTTGCTTTCGAACTTCGTCTTCCCGGTCGTCAACATGCCCGTGGCTCTGCAGCTCATCACCTATGCGGTCCCGGCCACCTATTACATCGATCTTCTCGCAGGAATCTACCTCCGGAACCTGGGGTTCGCCCACCTGTGGCCCGACCTGCTGATCCTGACCGGGATGTTTGCGGCCCTGGCGGCTCTGAACGTCGTCATCCTGAAAAGGGAGGGGCTATGAGCTGGCTTCGCATCCGGGAGATGGTCCGCAAGGAGTTCATCCAGCTTTTCCGCGACCGGAAGAACCGGGTCGTCCTGGTGGCGGCGCCGCTCATCCAGCTTTTGGTCTTCGGCTATGTGGTCAACTACGACATCAAAGATATCCGGGTGGCGCTGATCGACGGTGCCCAGACCCGTGAGAGCCGGATGCTCGCCGACGCCTTCACGGCGGGGAAGATCTTCCGGATCACCCACCGGCCGGCTGATATCCGGGAAATGGAGGAGTTCTTCCTCACCGGCAAGGCCGACATGGGAATCCGCATCCCACCGGACTTCAGCAGCCTCATCCGCCGGGGGGAGACCGCCCCGGTCCAGATTCTGGCCGACGGCAGCATGAGCAACATGGCCTCCGTCCGGATCTCCTATGCGGTCATGGTGCTCGACCGGTTCAACCGCGGGATCCTCGCCGAACTCTACGGCCGCGATGTCGAGTACGGGAAGATCGACGCCCGGATCCGCACCTGGTACAACCCGAACCTCGACAGCCAGAACTTCTTCGTCCCGGGGATCGTCGCCTTTGTCGTCATGCTGATTTCGCTTTTGCTGACCTCAATTGCGATCATCAAGGAGCGGGAGGCGGGAACGATGGAGCAGCTCATCGTGACGCCGCTTCGGCCCTCGGAGTTCGTCATCGGCAAGACCATCCCCTATACGATCATCTCGATCGGCCAGATGGTCTTCGTCATGCTCTTCGCGCTTTACTGGTTCGCAGTCCCGCTTGCCGGGAGTATCCTCGCCCTCTTCTTCGCCACCTGCCTTTTTCTGCTGAGCACCCTCGGAATCGGACTCTTCATCTCCACGGTATCGAAGACCCAGCAGCAGGCGATGATGACCACCTTCTTCTTCATCCTCCCCTTCTTCATGCTCTCGGGCTTCGTCTTTCCGATCGCGAACATGCCCGAGTTCGTTCAGTGGTTGACATACCTGAACCCTTTGCGCTATTTTCTCGTCATCATCCGCGGAATCTTTCTCAAAGGGGTGGGGATCCACATCCTCTGGCCGCAGTACGCGGCGCTTGCCCTGATCGGCGTTTTCGTTTTCGCCGGGGCGGTCGGACGTTTCCGGAAACGGCTGGATTAACGCCCGGTTGGAAAGAGTCTCTTTTGAAGGCTGTCCACGAAGTTTGTCCTGTACGGGATACGGGATGACCGGATCTGCGCCCTGCAATCCCGGCCGTGAAACGTACTTTAGGAAGCGAACTCATGTTGAAGGTAGTGGAAAACGAACCGGCCGTCCGCAGGTATCAGCGCAGATTCGTGAGCAGCTTCAAGCCGCTGACCGATGAGGTCATCCCGGTCGAGCTCGGCCATCCGGGCGCCCACGTCCGGGCCAAGGTCGCCTGGTCCGAACGGCTGGGGATCTGGCGGTTCTCCCGGAGGATCGCCGACCACCGCTACTGGCACGCCTTCGGCGTCGGCCGTCCCGAGGGAGGCGCCCACATTCCGATCACCTGCGAAATCAACTTTCCCCTCTGCGGCATCGACCGGAGGACCGGCGGCGCCTTTGCCGAGGACGGCGCCGGACGGGTCTTTGTCGTCCACCGCGGGAAACTGGGCGGGGGGCGCAAGGGGGTCGGAAAGGGGCTCTTCGAAAACCATTACCGGGGGGCCTGGGAGGTGATGGACGACGGCGGCGCGGAGAGTGTAATCGCGGTCATCGGGGTCCTGAATTCGCCGCGTTTTCCCCGCCAGATCGCCCACTTCGTCCGGAAGATCGCCCTGATGAAGGAGGCGGCTGCCGCCCGCTCCGCCCAGGCGGAATTCCGGTTCGATGAGCTCACCCTGCACGATGAGTGGATCGGCGACCGCTTCCACGAGCCGGAACATGTAATCGGCGCCGAATGCGATCACGGCCTGATCATCCGCGATCTCGCCCTGGCGCTCAGGACGGGGAATCTCCGGACGGGAAACGACGGGAGCCGCGACCTGCTGGCGGTGAATCGGGCCGGGTGCATCCGGGCGGTCTTTCAGGTCCGCACGGAGATGGCCCTCGAAGGCATCCATGCCGGGGCGGCCCAGCTTCTCATGAACGGCCTCGACCTCACCGGAAATCCGCTCCTCGTGCTCGCCCTCCCCGGGCCGCCCGACGAGTCCGTGCGGGCGAAGCTGAAGCGGCTGAACATCGACCTCTTGATCTACCGCTGGGAGGGGGACCGGGCGGCTTTCCCGTGGCTCGCCGATCTTCTTGCCCGGATCGCAACCTGATTGCGATACCAATTCACCTCTTCTCTTGACCGCGGCCCTGCACGCCTGGCGGCGCACGCCATCATGGGATTTTTCCGGCATCCCGTGAAACCATTCCCACCGCCCAGCTCCCGGGGATCGATTTTCTTCAAAAATATCCGAAAATTTCCTTGACATACCAGGACTTCCTCTCTTATCCTCACCGCACGCAAAATGTACTGGTATCCACCGGTTATCAATCAAAGAGGAGCAGCAGATGAGAATCAACACCACAAAACGGCTTTTGAAAGCGGGGAAACCCGCCATCGGAACCTGGCTCAATTTCCCCTGTGTCAATTCGGCGGAGGCGATGGCCCACGCCGGCTGGGACTGGGTCACCGTGGACGCCGAGCACGGCCCCATGACGATCGAGATGATGAACAACATGTTCACCGCCATCGGAACGACCCCGGCCATGCCGCTCTGCAGGATCCCGGACAACGATCCCGTCTGGATCAAGCGGATCCTGGATGCCGGCGCCATGGGCGTCGTGGTCCCGATGGTCTGCTCCGCCGGAGAGGCGGAAAACGCCGTGAAGTACGCCAAATACGCCCCGGAGGGGATCCGGAGCGCAGGCGGCGGCCGGTGGCGGTTCTGGGCCGGCGAGGACTATCCCCGGCACGCGAACGACGAGATCCTGGTTGTGGTGATGATCGAACACATCGACGCCGTGAACCGGGTCGAGGAGATCCTCTCCGTGCCGGGCGTGGATGCCTGTTTCATCGGCCCCAACGACCTGGCCTGGTCCATGGGGCTGGGCAAGGGGCTCGGCGCCAAGGACCCTGCCCACGTCGCAGCGATCAACCGGGTCCTGGCGGGAGCCAAGAAGGTGGGCGTTCCCGCGGGAATCCACTGCCAGAGCGTTGAAGAGGTGATGCTGCGGGTGGATCAGGGGTTCCAGTTCCTGGCCTGCATCAACGACCAGAACTTCATGTTCCGCGGGGCCTCGCAGGGCGCCAAGCAGATCCGGGAGAAGATCGGCCGGCCCGCGATCGGCGAATGATATCGACACACCTTCGCGATAGAGGGACTACGATTTTCAAAAGTCTGATCAGATCGATGAACTTAAGGGGGATAGACCATGAGATTGCTGACCCGTTCCGATTTCGACGGCCTGGTGTGCGCCGTGCTGCTCAAGGAAGCCGGCGTGATCGATTCCTATAAATTCGTCCATCCCAAGGATGTGCAGGACGGCAAGGTCGAGGCTACGAAAGACGACGTCGTGGCCAATGTCCCTTTCATCCCGGGATGCGGGTTGTGGTTCGACCACCATCTGAGCGAAGAGGAACGGAAGGCATTTCCCCATACCTTCAAGGGAGAAAGCCGGGCGGCCCGGAGCGCGGCCCGAATCATCTACGACTACTACGGCGGCGCGGGCAGGTTCCCCCGCTTTGCCGAGATGCTGGCCACCGTCGATCGGTCCGACTCCGGCGATCTCATTCCGGACGAGGTCCTCAAACCGAGGGGATGGATCCTGCTCTCCTTCATCATGGACCCGCGAACGAGCCTCGGACGCTACAAGGACTACCGCATCAGCAACTACCAGTTGATGGAGAACCTGATCGATCAGTGCCGCACCCTGTCCATCGATGAGATCCTGGCCCTCCCCGACGTGAAGGAGAGGACGAAACGGTATGCGGAGCAGGAGGCGCTCTACAGGGAGATGCTCCTGAAGAACTCCCGCATGGAGGGGGAGGTGCTGGTGATCGATCTGCGGAATGTGACCGACATCGTCACCGGCAACCGCTTCGTCGAATACTGCCTCTTTCCCCAGGCGCGCACCTCGGTCCGGATCATGTGGGGGGTCCAGAGACAGAACACGGTCTTCGCGGTCGGCCACAGCATTGTCAACCGCTCCTCGAAGGTCAATATCGGCCTGCTCATGCTGAAGCACAACGGAGGCGGCCATTTCCAGGTCGGAACCTGCCAGGTCGCAAACAGCCAGGCAGCGGCGGTGCTCCAGGAACTGCTCTCGACCCTGAACCGGTAAGCGGCGCAACCCGGCGCGGCCACCCCGCGGGTAATCGCGGCTGGAAGATCTTCGGCGAATCGTCACCGACAACATGACCCTTCTCCCAGCGGAGCGGCACGTATGGAACCCATCCCGTTCCCATCGAAAGGAATGGCCAAGGACGATCTCCTGGGGCTCCTCCGGTCTTTCAAAGCCGGCGATTCGGACTGGCATGGCGGGCGCCTTTTTGGCCTGGTCTACCCTGCCGGGCAGGATGTCGAGGAGATGGCCCGGGCGGCCTACGACTCCTCCATGTTCGAGAACGCCCTCAGCCCTTTCGATTTTCCCAGCCTCCTCAGGATGGAGACGGAGTTCGTTTCCATGGCCGGAACGCTCTTCGGCGGCGGCGCGGAAACGGCAGGCGCCATGACCTCCGGGGGGACCGAGAGCATCCTGATGGCCGTCAAGGCGGCGCGGGAGTGGGCCCGGGAGAACCGGCCCGAGGTCAAAAGACCCGAACTGGTCGCCCCGGTGACCGTTCATCCCGCATTCAACAAGGCCGCACATTACCTGGGGCTGGACATCGTTCAGACCCCCGTCGACGCTGCAGTCCGGGCGGATGTCAAGGCCCTGGAGGCAGCGATCACCGGAAATACGATCATGGTGGCAGCCACGGCCGTGACCTACCCCCAGGGCGTCATCGATCCGATCGGGGAGATCGGTGCTCTCTCGGAAAAGAGAGGCCTCTGGTTCCACGTGGATGGCTGCCTGGGGGGCTACATGCTCCCCTTTCTCCGCAAACTCGGTCAGGAGATTCCTCCCTTCGACTTTTCCGTCGCGGGGGTCCGGTCCCTCTCCGCCGACATCCACAAGTACGGCTACGTCTCCAAGGGGGTCTCGACGGTTTTCTACCGGAATCGCGAACTTCGGCGGCATCAGTTCTTCGTTCATGCGGACTGGCCAGGAGGGGTTTATGCCACGCCATCCCTGGCCGGCGCGCGACCGGGAGGGGCGATCGCCTCGGCCTGGGCGATGCTCCGCTACCTCGGCGAGGAGGGCTTTCTCCGGCTGGCCCGGGAGGCTCGGGCCGCAACCTGCGCCCTGATGGCAGGAATCCGGGCCGTCCCCGGCCTCTCCGTGCTCGGGGATCCCCCGGCCACCGTATTGGCCTTCGGTTCCGGCACGATCGACGTTTACCGGCTCGCCTTCAAACTGAAAGAGCGGGGATGGCACCTGCACGCCCAGCATCGGCCGCCGAGCCTGCATATGACCGTCTCCCCCTTCCATCTGAACGTCGTGGAGCCCTTTCTGGCGGACCTCCGGGCGGCGGTGGCCGAACTGTCGGAGAGCGGCCCGGACGCGCCTGCCAGCGAAGTGGCCCTCTACGGCATGATGGGAACGCTGCCCGACCGGGAGATGGCAAAGCTCTGGGCACTGCAGTATCTCGACGATCTCTACCGGTTGAAGGAGTGAGCCCATGAAGGCTGTCGTCTTTCGCAAGGGTCGGGGTCTGGTCGTCGAGGAGCTTCCCGTGCCCGACCCCGGGCCGGATGCCGTCCTGGTCCAGGTGTCGAACACCGGATTCTGCGGGTCGGACCACTCGCTCATCGAGAGCGGACTGCTTGCCGACGGGACCATCCTCGGACACGAGGTGAGCGGCACCGTGGCCGCGGTGGGAAGGGCGGTCACGGGCGTCCGGGCAGGGTCGCGGGTGATGATCCGGCCCACCTTCTGCGGGAAATGCCGCGACTGCCTCATGGGAAAGCCCCACCTCTGCGGCGGGGAGCGGCGGTCGATCGGCATCGGGGATCTTCCGGGCGGCTTCGCCGAATACGTGAAGGTCTACCCGCAGATGCTGATCCCGATTCCCGCAGGGGTCGACTCCCGGAACGCCGCGCTGGCCGAGACCTTCGCGGCAGCCCTGCACGGAATCCGTTCTGCGGGAAGCGAGAGCGGTTCCGTCCTGGTGATGGGCGGGGGGCCGATCGGGCTCGCCGCGGTCCGATGCCTGCATCTCCTCGGTTTTTCACCCATTGCCCTCTCCGAACCCCAGGCGGAGAAGAGAGCGGTGGGAGGGCGATTCGGGGCCGACCGCCTCATCGATCCTCTGAAGGAGGATCTGCGGCAGATGGCCCGGGAGTGGACCGGTGGGGTTGGCTTCGAGACGATCCTGGAGTGCTCCGGGGCGGCCGGAAACATTCCGCTCGCCTTTGAGCTGGCCGCCAAGAGCTGCACCGTCTGCCTGATCAGCATCCTCTTCCGGGGCATCACGCTCGAATGGCCGATGCTGGTGAACTTCAAGGAGCTCCGCCTTTCCGGGGCCTACTCCAATACGCACGCAGAGAACGTCCGGTGTGTCGAATGGATGGCCAGGGGCGAAATCGATGCCCGGCCGCTCATCTCGGACCTGATTCCCCTCGAGGAGCTGCCGCGGACCTACGGGGGGCGGATCCACACGGGCAAAGCGGTGAAGGTGATGCTTCAGATCGGTCCAGAATTCTAACCCCGAGGAGATCTTGCCATGGACCCGCGCCCACCCGAAGGCTACCTTTTTTCCAAGGTCTACACCTCCTACATGTTCCTCCTGCTCTGGCTGCTCTATTTCTTCGACTACGTCGACCGGATGGTGGTCGTCTCCCTCTTCCCCTTTCTCCGGGCCGATTGGGGATTGACCGATGCCCAATGCGGCGCTCTGGTTTCCGCCGTCTACTGGGCCATCGTCCTCTTCTCCTTTCCCGCGTCGATCGTGATCGACCGCTGGAGCCGCAAGAAGACGATCGCGATCATGTCCGCCCTGTGGTGCATGGCCACGGCCGCTTGCGCCTTCACCCGGAATTTCGGCCAGCTCTTCGCCGCCCGGACCGCGATCGGGATCGGGGAGGCCGGCTATGCTCCCGGGGGAACCGCCATGATTTCAGCGCTTTATCCAGAAACGAGACGGGCCTTCATGGTGGGGCTCTGGAATGCATCGATCCCCATCGGCATGGCGGCGGGCATCCTCCTCGGGGGATTCATCGCCGCGCACTGGGGATGGCGCCATGCCTTCGGAATCGTGGCCCTGCCGGGTCTGATCATCGCGGTGCTCTTCTTTTTCGTGAAGGATTACCGGACCGTCGGACTGGAAAAGCAGGTCGATGCCCAAGCCGATCCCTCTGTCCCGGCCAGGAAAAAGATGACGAAAATGGAGATCGTCCGCATTTTTTCGCGGACCCCCTCGCTGCTTTTGACCTATTTCGGATTCGCCGGGATGATGTTCACCTCCATATCGATGGCCTCCTTCCTGCCCACCTACTTCCACAGGGTCCAGGGGCTGCCCCTCCAGAAAGCCTCCCTCCTGGCGAGCGGGATCATGCTGACCAGCATCATCGGCTCGCCGCTGGGCGGCTGGATTTCGGACTGGTGGATGACGAAAAGGATCCAGGCCCGCCTGTGGGTTCCCTGCATCTTCGCCCTATTGACGGCAATCCTGTTTTTCGGGGGATTTCATTTCCTCTCGGGGGGAATGGTCCAGTACGGGGTTTTCCTCGTCGCGGGGATGGCCTCCATCGCCTGGGCCTCATCGGCCATCGCCGTGACCCAGGACGTCGTCCACCCGGGTTTGCGGGCGATTTCGTATGCCCTCTGCGTGGTGGTGCAGAACGTGCTGGGGAGTTCCATGGGCCCGCTCGTGACCGGCGTCTTCTCCGACAGGTTCGGGATCCTGACCGCCCTGAAGATCGCGAGCTGCACGGCGCTGCTCTCGGCCCTGCTCTTCTACCTCGGATCGCGGTTTTACAGGAAGGATCTGGACAGAGTGGAGAGGGTGGCCCTGACCGCAGAATAGCGTCTGTCCTCTTCTGCGGCGAAGCATGTTTTTTATAACATAAAATCTATAACCGTTTCAGCGACTTGTTAAAAAATATTCTCAGCCCGCACATTTTCCATTTGACATCACCGCGGACTATCCTGTAGCATGCCAATAACCCTGTTTTTCCGCGACCATTGACATCCATTCAGACACCCGGCAGCATACTCAGGAACGTTTTTTGGCGGTATCGTTGTCCATTTTTTCCAGCCTGCGCCGTGATCCTGACGGAGGGGCATTCCATGTACGACCTATTTCGAACTGAACCGGAGCTCGACCAGAAACACGCCTCTCCTGGATCCGGGAGGGGCCATCACAAGCGTGCAGTGCATGCAGGCCCGGGAAGCGACCGGGAGCTTGCCCCGCAGATGCAAGGGCTTCTCTGCTTTCGACTGGTCTCATGCGGCCAATGAACCCTTAGAAGGATGAAAGGCATGGATATGAAGAACTATCAACGGCACCTCTCTCCCCGCCACTCGTTGGCGCTGTTCCAGCCCACGCTTTTCCGGATGAACCCCGAAGAGTTCACCGCCCACACGGGCGTGAGCCTGGATGAAATGAGGCTCTGGAATGAAAAGGGCTGGCTCTCTTTCGATCCATTCCAGATTGACGAGTTCGACGAGCGTGAACGGCAGGAGGTGCTGTTCATCAGGGCGCTCGCCCGCTCGGGGTTGAGCTACGCCATGGTCAACAACCTGCTTTTCGGGTTGAAGAAGCCCTTCTGCTACGATCCCGAGGAGACCTTCTACTCCTTTGCCAAAGACTCGTGGGTTACCCTTCCGAAGGAGCAGCCGGGAGCCGAAATGTCCCGCGAAGGGATCCGGGCACTTCCCGTAAATGCGGTCTGGGACGAACTGGAAAACGATCTCCAGCACCATGGGGCTCATTGAGACGTCCCCTCCCGCGCCAGACAATAACGAAAAAAGAGGAAGCCGCCCCAAAGAGGGACGGCTTCCGGAGTGACGGTGAAGATCAAATTCCCGGCAGAAGCTCCGATCCGGCAATGTACTCCAGGATCGTTCGACGACAGGGTGACGAAACGGCCTACGTCGAACGAATCTCCTGCCTCATGAAGACCGCGTAGCAGATCCCGAAGCAGAGGAAGGTCACCGCAATCAGCGAGACCATGAAGGGCGCCACGATCACGATGCTCTGGAGCAGCGGGAGGGGGTTCTGGAAACGGGAGAGGGAGAGCCTCTCCATCGGCCCCATCAGCACGAAGGAGCGCGGCGTCTTGCGGAGCGGGTCGAGAATCGTCGAAGTCGCGTCGCCGTAAAGCGTCGCCGGGGAGAGCAGGGAGGCGGCGCGCTGGACCTCCGCATTTCTCACGAACGACTCCTGCGCCTGGGGCACGTCGGCTGTCTGGTTGACCGGGGCGATGGCATCCGCGAGCAGACTCCCGCCCAGCCCGATGAAGAAGGAGAGGCCGATCCAGACGGCGAGCGACGCCAGCGCCGAGGTTGCCGTGCTCCTGAAGACCACGGAGAAGAGGATCGCCGTCCCCAGCCAGAAAGAGATGTAGAGGATGCTGAGGATCAGGTAGATCGCAAGCCGCCAGACCTCCTCCGCGCCCGGAACCACGCCGACCAGGCGGATGCCCAGTCCCGAGATGATCAGAACCAGTGAGACCATGACGATCGAGATCATGGTCACACCCGCCAGGAACTTCCCGTTGATGATCGCGTCCCGGTAGATCGGCTGGGAGACCAGTTTACTCAGGGTCCGGCCGGTCCGCTCGCGGTTGATCGCGTCGAAACCGAGAATGATCCCGATGAGCGGCCCGAAAAAGCCGATGAATTGGACGAAGGAGAAGAGCTTCCCCGTCGAGGTGAACATCAGCAGGAAGATGAAGTCCGGCTTCGCCATCCCCTTGAGCTCCTCCTGCATGGACATGGCGACCATCGAGGCGATGACCACCCCGACCATGACGATCAGCGCCGTAATCAAGAGGAACCGCGTGCTGCTGAAATGGTCCTCCATCTCTTTGCGGTATATGGTGAAGATCCCCAAGGTCACGCCTCCTTGAAATATTTCATGTAAATCTCTTCGAGGGTGTAGGCCTCGCCCTCGACCAACCCCAGCCCACGCTGGGCCAGATCGTCGAGGGTGCCGACAGCCACGAGTTTTCCCTTGATCATGATCCCGATCCGGTCGCTGAGGCGCTGAACCTGGTCCAGCAGGTGGGACGAAAAGAAGATCGTCATCCCCCGCTCCCGGCTGAGGCCCTGGATCAGGTCGAGCATCCGGTTCGTCCCGTCGGGATCGAGGCCGATCGTCGGCTCGTCCAGGAAGATCACCTTCGGCTCCTTGACCAGCACCTCGGCAATGCCCAGGCGCTGGCGCATCCCCTTCGAGTAGGACCCCACATTCTTGCCCGCCTCTTTGGCCAGGTCGACCTCCGCGAGAAGGCGGTCGATCCGGCCGGCGGAGACCCGGTCCGGGATCCGATTCAGCCGGGCGATGTAGCGGAGGTTCTGCCGCGCGTCCATCTCCTCGTAGAAGCCGACGTTTTCAGGCAGGTAGCCGATCAGCTCCTTGACCTTCAGGGGATCGCGCGCCGGGTCATAGCCGCAGACCCGGACTGTCCCGGAAGTCGGTTCGGTGAGTCCCAGAAGCATCAGCATGGTCGTGGTCTTCCCGGCCCCGTTGGGTCCCAGAAAACCGAAGATCTCCCCTTCGACCACATCGAGGCTCAAACGGTCCACCGCCGTCTGCGCCCCGTAACGCTTGGTCAACTCTTCCGTTCGGATGACCGTCTCTTTTTCCACGTCTAGCGTCTCCCCATCTTGATGAACAGGAAACTCAAGCCCGCGATCACGAGCAGGATGAGCCCGATTCCGATCCAGCCCCAGGCCGAAGAGGCCTTGACCGTGACCCGCATCTCGACCGTCTTGTCGGCCTTCTCCCCGTTGGTCATGATGCCCACGGAGTAGTCTCCGACGAGAGACTGGGGACCCGGTTTGATCGTCACTTCGATCTGCTTCATCTCCCCGGGCGCGAGCGCCTCGATCTTTTCGGGCTTGAAGGTGGTCTCCCAGTTCTCGGGTTTGAAGGAGGAGAAGGAGATGTTGCGGTTCGGGGCGGAACCGTTGTTCTTCACGAAGAGCGAAAACGTGACCGGCTTTCCGGCAAAAGCTTCGAGCGAGAGGATGCCGTTGGGCGTCCCGGCGTCCAGCCGGTAGGTCCCGGTGAGTACGACCGTCAGTTTCACCTCGGCCTTGCTGTCGCCGGAGGTGATCCGGACCAGGACGGGATACTCTTTGGCCGCCGCGTTCGTGGCCGGCGTGACCTCAACGGCCACGGTCTGGCTCTGCCCTTCCTTCACCCGGATGCTGGAGATCTGTTTCTGCTCATAGGCCGGTTTGAAGTTGATCTCCCACTTCTCCGGACCGATCGCCGCAAGGTTGAAGGTGCGCTCGGTTTCACCCTTGTTCTGCACCTCCAGCGAGAACTCGAACTTCGCGTCGTTCTGGCCGCGCAGGACCGGATAGGCGGCGGTGATCTGGATGTTGTCGGCGCCGGCCTTCCGCTCCTCGACGGTGACGGTCAGGGTATGGTTGGAGACGAACTTCCCGTCCGCGGTCTTCGCCTCGAACTGGAAGGCGTATTTGCCCGTGGGGAGCCCCTTTTCGGGCTCCAGGTTGAGGGCCAGAGTCTTGGACTTTCCGGCCGGCACGTACATCCCGTTTACCCGGTAGCGCGCGCCCTTCAGCGTCGCCTTCCACCCCTTGGCCACGGAGGTGATTCTCACGTCGATGTTTTCATCGGTCTTTCCTTTGTTCTCCAGGGTCAGGTCCATCTGGACGTTTTCCCCCCTGGCGACCGCGACGCCGGAATAATCCGTGTAGATGGCAATACCCCGTTCCGGCCGGTTATCCTTCTTGTCTTTGTCCTGATCCGCCGCCAGAACCCAAGCCGGCAGACTCAGCAACAGAACGACCCAGATGAATGCAACGGCAAATGACCTTTTTCCACGTGTTCCGTGACCCATGACAGCCTCCTATATTCCCCAGACTTTTTTGTCTCGACGACCTTCGACGGGAACGCTTTTTTCAGCGCGGCATACCATAATGGTCGCTCGCCTTCCTGTCAAGCTAAGAAAATAAGATACGAAAATAGGCGTCTTCACGAATAGGGGCTGGGGCTTGCGTTTGGCGATGACCCCCGGGATGACCTGGAGAGTGTCTTTCGACACGCTCGTGATACCCAAGAATGTCTCCTGGGCCAACGATCAAAAAAGCAAAAAAATTGCAGCGCTGGGCCACATTCCATTTGACTTCCCGATCAATATTCGGTAAGTGGCCATAACGCGTTTCGTGACGTGCCCAATTTCATCTTTTCCTGTTTACAGCAACCTGCGGCGTTGACAAGGACAGGAGTATCGGATGAAGGATCAGGCCTACCCAGATCGCGAACTGATCAAAGAAATCTCGATCCTGAAGCAGAGAATCAGAGAGCTGGAACAGTCCGAGGCGAAGCGTCAGAGCGCCTCCGAAGAGCTGCGGAAAAGCGAACGGTTCTTCCGGGCGATCACCCAGCACTCGTCCGACATCATCTTTGTCGTGGACAGGCAGGGGATCATCACCTACGCAAGCCCTTCCGTCGAACGGTTTCTCGGCTACCGGCCGGACGATCTCATCGGCACGAGCAGCCTGGATCTGATCCTGTCGGACGATCAGCCGAAGGCCGTGGAGGATTTCAGCAAGGCATTGCTGACCAGGGATACCGCGATTCCCAACGTGTTCCGGATCAGGCACAGGGAGGGCGGCGAACGCCTTTTGGAGGGTCTCGGGAAGAACCTTCTGGACGATCCCGTCGTGGCCGGTTTCGTCATGAATGCGCGCGATGTCACGGAGCGCAGGAAGGCGGAAGAAGCCCTCTGGAAACGGGAGGAGCAGTACCGGCAGCTGGTCGAAAAGGCGACGGATATCGTCTTCAGGACGGACGGCTCCGGGAACATCACGCTCGTGAATCCGTCGATGGTCCGGGCAACCGGATACCGGGAAGAGGAGATGATCGGCCGGCAGTATACGATGCTGATCCGCCCCGACATGCGTGAGCCTGCCATGAAGTTCTTCGGACGGCAGTTCGTCAAGAATATTCAGAATACCTATTCGGAATTTCCGATGATCACCAAAGAGGGCCGGGAAGTCTGGGTCGGCCAGAATACCCAGCTGATTTTTGAAGGCCCTTCCGTGACGGGCTTCCAGGTCGTGGCGCGCGACGTCACCGAGCGCAAGCAGATGGAGGAGGCGCTCCGGGAATCACAGGCCTTCTATCTTTCGCTCGTGGAGCAGTTGCCCGCCGGCGTCGTTCGCAAAGATCCCGAAGGCCGCTATGTCTTTGTAAGCCCGTGGTTCTGCCGCCTCAAGGGGCTGAAGGTGGAGGACTTCGTGGGCAAGACCTCCGAGGAACTGGTCGCGAACGAAAGAGCCAAACCGGCCCCGAACGAACAGATGATCAGATATGCCGCCGAAGGCGCCGAGCACCACGCGCGGATCATGAAAACCCGCAAGCCCTTGGAATCGGTCCAAGAGTATACGGATGACGCGGGCCGGAAGCAATTTGTGCATGTGGTCAAGACTCCCGTCTTCAACCCCGAGGGAAAGGTGATCGGCACCCAAGGGGTCTTTTTCGACATCAGCGAGCAAAAGCGGATGGAGGAGGCGCTCCGGGAAAGCGAAAACAGATACCGCGAGATGAGCATGATCGACGGCCTCACCCGCCTCTACAACTCACGCCATTTCTATTTTCAGCTGAAGATCGAACTGGACCGGTCGAATCGCTATGGACAGCCTTTGACCCTGCTCATGCTGGACCTCGACGATTTCAAGACCTTCAACGACAGCTTCGGCCATGTCGAGGGAGACCATGTCCTGTCACGGCTCGGCCAGGTGATCAAGAAATGCCTGCGCGAGACCGATTTCGCCTGCCGCTACGGCGGCGAGGAATTCACCATCATCCTGCCCATCACCTCGAGCGCCGAGGGGGTCATCACCGCCGAGAGAATCAGAACGGAGTTCAGTAAGGAGCCTTTCCGCCCCGAGCCGGACCAGGAGATCTATATGACGGTGAGCATCGGAATTGCGCAATACAAGCCGAGGGAAGCGATGAAGGCCTTCGTTCACCGGGTCGACCAGCTCATGTACCAGGGTAAGAAGAACGGTAAGGATAAGGTCTGCTGTGACGCATAGGCAGGCTGCCGCATAGCGTCGTATTCATTGACGTCCTGTCAAACGCCTTCCCAGAGTCGCGCGCCCCGACCCTACCCCTTGCCGGCAGATCGGATATCGGCGTAAGAGGCCAGGCCGAACAGGGACTCCGCATTCTTCACCGCGGCGACAACCGCCCTCTCCATCGCCCGCGCCGCCAGCAGCCCCACGACATTCAGATCCGCATCGATGCTGCCTGTCGCCAGGGCAAAAATCGTGTCCCCGTCGACCATCGAATGGGCCGGCCGCATGGTCCGGGCGTAGCCGTTCTGGGCCATCGAGGCGAGCTTGGCTGCCTGTGCCTTGGTCAAGGACGCGTTGGTGGCCACGACGCCGATCGTGGTGTTGCCGCCGAAGAGGTCCCTCTTCTCCGCAAACGAACGGATCATGATCTCCTCGGTGTCGGCCAGGCTCCGACCGTCCTGGGCAAGTACGCCCGCCATCCTCTCACCGGTGGCGGGATCCACGACATCCCCCAGGCAGTTGACGGCGACAAGCGCGCCCACCTGAAGTCCCTCCACCTCCAAGGCGCAGCTTCCGAGGCCGCCCTTCATCGCCCGGCCCATGCCGCAGATCTTTCCCACCGAGGCGCCCGTTCCCGCTCCGACGGAGCCCTGCCGGAGGGGCGCTGTTCCGGCGTTCCGACAGGCGCGGTAGCCCATCTCCCGGTCCGGCCGGACGGAGGGATCGCCGACGGTCAGGTCGAAGAGCACCGCGCCGCAGACGATGGGCACCCGGGTCACGCGGACGTCGAAGCCGATCTTTCGCTCCTCCAGGTATTGCATCACCCCTGCGGCGGCGTCGAGGCCGAAGGCACTCCCGCCTGCAAGCAGGATCGCATGAACCTTCTGCACCAGGTTGGACGGATTCAGCAGATCCGTCTCCCGGGTCCCCGGGGCCCCGCCCCGGACGTCCACGCCCGCCGCGGCCCCCGCTTCACAGATGACGACGGTGCAGCCCGTGGCGGCCTCTAACTCTTCGGCATTTCCCACCCGTATACCGTCGATCGCGGTGAATTCGATCTCTTTCATCGGTGTGCGTTCCATCGTTGTTTCCCCTTCTCACGCCGCGGGATCGAAGCGATTCCCGGCCGCCTCGCGGCAGCGGCAGGCCAGGGCGTGCAGCAGCGGCAGGCTCCCGGCCTCCGTGGCCGCCGCGGCAAGGTTGTCGAGTGCGCGGGGGATGTGGGCCAGGAAATGGCGCTTCGCCCGCGTCAGACCGAGAAACCCATAGGCCCCGAGGGCCTGCATCAGCCGCTGGGCAGCGGCCAGCCAGAAGAGCTCCCGGAATTCCTCCCAGGGGCAGGGGGAGCCCGACGCCGCCCGGTAAAATCGCAGGAGTCCTTCGCGCGCGCCTGCCGGAAAGGAGACATAGGGATCACAGAGGAGAGATCCCAGATCATAGAAAAGGGTCCCGGTGCGGAGCCCCTGGAAATCGATGAGGACCGGCCCGCCGTTCTTGATCATCACATTCTGCGACTGGAGATCGCGGTGGATAAGCGTTGGCGGCGTCCCGATCAGGCGACCGGCCAGCCGGTCGAGCTCCTCCTCCAGGGCTAGGTCATCGGCCACGGCCAGATCCACCCCGCAGGCATTCCGGACGCACTCCCGACGGAAATAGTCCCGCTCCCACCGATAAAGGCCGGCGTCGAAGCCCGGCATCAGGCGAAGCCCCACGGGCAGGTGCGCCGGGGAAAAACCGTGCAGCCGCACGGCGAGCAGGAGCGTCTTCTCGTAGAAGCCGCGGCGGATGCCCCACGATGCGTCGCGAAGCGCGTAGAGATCGCCATCCCCCAGATCCTCCATCAGGATCAGCCTCTTTTCCGGATCGTGGCCATAGATCGCCGGGACGGTCACGCCGATCCCCTGAAGGAAATTCGCCACGGAGGCGTAGCCGTCGTTTTCTGCGTACATCCTTCCGTAGCGCATCAGGACGGCCGGCCGTCCTCCGGCCGAGACGCGGTAGTAGTCGCGGTCCGACCCCCCCTTCCCGATGGGACTCATCTCGACCGGCTCCGCGGCGGCGACACCGAGCGTCTCGCGGACAAAACCAACCGCCTGCGCATCGCTCCCCCCCGGTTCGCCCGGCATCGGAGGCGGGATCGCGGCCGCCACCCCCCAGGCATCCCGGCCCTTCGACCGGCCGGGCTCACGCCCCCGCCCGTAGCGAAGCGCCGGGAGCGAGGCGCAGATCCGGGAATAGGCCTCCGCATCGCCCACATCTTCCCAGATTCCTTCGTCGATCACGACGGAGGCGACCGATCCCGGCGTCTCCTGGATCATCCGCACGAAGACGGGAACCACCGATTCGATCCTGCCCGGCGCCAGGCGCCGCAGGAAACGCTTCTCGACCATGTAGATCCCCGTGAACAGGCAGCGCCGGACGCCGGGGTCTCCGAGAAGGTCACGGAAATCGCAGATCCGCCCTTCCGCGTCTAGGCAGACATTCTGCACGGGGCCTTCGCTGCGGAGGGCGAGGGTGACCTCCCGTCCGCCCGTCGCGTGGGCAGCCAGAAGCGTCCGAAGCGGAAGATCGGAGAGGATGTCGCCGTTGTAGACGAGGATCGCTTCATCCTCATCCAGCAGGTCCTCGACGTTCTTGAGCCCCCCGGCCGTGTCGAGGAGGACCGGTTCGTGACGGAAGAGGATCGGCGCCCCGCCATGGCTCCAACCCGGGAAGGCCCTTTCATAGGCCTCCGCGCAATGGTGGGTGTTCACGATGAACCGCTCGACGCCGATCGAAAGGCAGTGGTCCATCGCATAGGTGATCAGGGGCCGTCCGCCGACCGGCAGAAGCGGCTTGGGGCATCTCTCCGTGAGGGGGCGGAGGCGTGTCCCCAGCCCCGCCCCCAGGATGAATGCCGTCCGGATCTTCACTGGCTTCATTGTCGTCCCCCTTGTTCCCTTGTCATCGTTTCCCCGTAACAGCGGAGGCAGGGTTTTGCAGGAGACGCATTGGAGGTTTTCCGGGGCACCCTGTGCGCGCAGGCGAGCGCGCCGGGAAAATGGTTCGAGCGCAACAAAGCGCGAGTATTTTCCCGGCGGCGAGGCGAGCAGCTACAGGGTCGAAAAAGATCCAGCGTCTCGGCAAAGCCCGTCCTCCGCTTCCTCTCCCCTACTTCTTCTTCCCGAACCCCGGATCGATCCGGATCAGCGCCGCGACGATGAACCCGGGTACGGTCGAGACGAGGATCCAGAGGAAAAATCCCGGGTAGCCGAGCTGTTCCTGGATCCAGCCGCTCGACATCGCCGGAATCATCATCCCGAGCGCCATGATTCCCGTCGAGATCGCATAGTGCACCGTCTTGTACTCCCCTTCGCAGACCATGATCATCACGAGCGAATAGGCGGTGAAGCCGAAACCGTAGCCGAACTGCTCCATCGCGATGGCGGCGTTGACCAGCCACAGGCTCTCCGGCATCGCCCGGGAAAGCCAGATGAAGATCGCATCCGGCAGGTGCATCGCAAACACCATGACCCAGAGCCAGTACTTGAGACCATTCCGGGAAATGACGAAGCCGCCCAGGAGCCCCCCGAGCATCAGCGCGATCGCGCCGACCGTCCCATAGACGAGCCCCACCTCCGCCGTTGTCAGTCCCAATCCCCCGGAACTCCGCGGGTCGAGCAGAAACGGGGCGACCATCTTGACGAGCTGCGCCTCGGCGAAGCGGTAGAGAAGGAAGAAGGCGACCACCGCGACGATGTCCTTCCTCCGGAAAAAGAGCGCGAACCCCCGGAGGAACGTCGCGGCGGCGCTCCGCGAGGGGTCGCGCGAAACCGGCCGGTCCGCTGCCGGGTAAGGCAGGACGAAAAGGTGATAGCAAAAGAGGGCGAGCATGATCGCCGCAAGCAGGAAGAAAGTCACCGACCAGGCGGAGGCCACGCTGAAGCCTTGCGTTTCGAGCGTTCCGGCCAGGACGACGAGGATCCCCTTGGCCGCGATCATCGCGATCCGGTAGAAGATCGTCCGCACCCCCACGAAGGCCGCCTGCTGGTACTCCTTGAGTCCCAGCATGTAGAAGCCGTCGGCGGCGATATCGTGGGTCGCCGAGCTGAAGGCCATGATCCAGAAGAAGGCGAGCGTGTAGCGGAAGAAGGCGGAGGCCGGAATCGTCAGCGCCACACAGGCGAAAGAGGCTCCGAGCAGAAGCTGCATCGCGACGATCCAGAACCGCTTCGTCCGGAACATATCGACGAAAGGGCTCCAGAGCGGCTTGATCACCCAGGGCAGGTAGAGCCAGCAGGTGTAGAGGGCGATGTCGGTGTTGGAGATCCCCAGCCGCTTGTACAGGATCACCGAGACGGTCATCGCCATCACGTAGGGGGCGCCCTCCGCCAGATAGAGGGTCGGGATCCACGCCCAGGGGTTCCTGGCGGCCGGTCTTGGACTCATTGTGGCTTTTCCCAATATCGTCTCCTGACATCAACTGCCTGGAAATTCGATCCGAGAGAAATTGGTGCGCATCAGGTTCGCTGTTGAAAACTGCCGCAGGGAACCAACGGATCGCAGGCTGTTCAAAAAGGTCCAGATGCAAGGCCCCCGAAATCCTGGGCCGTGAGGCGTACTTTTCCGTACGTTGAACGGCACAGGATGAGGGAAACGCAGCAGATGGGCGTTTTTCAACAGCCTGACCACTAATACCGTTTCACGAGCGCAGCCCCGCGAAAGTAGTGCCGGAGGATCTCCTCGGCCGTGAAGCCCTTGTCCGCCATGACGGCGGCGCCGATCTGGCAGAGGCCCACACCGTGCCCCCAGCCCGCTCCGTAGAAGGTAAAGCGGGTGGGCACTCCGGAGGGACCCGGCGTTGCAGCGACGATGAAGGCGCTGCTCATCAGGTGGCTCGGTGAGAGCCAGCGGCGAATTTCGAGCTCCTTCCCCACGATCGCCGTGTCCTTCGAACCCGCGATCCGCAGCCGGCTGATCCGGCCGGACGGGCCGCGTTCGAGGGGTGTGATGCTGGTCAGCGAGCCGAAGTCGATCCCCGATTTTTCGCGCAGGATCGCCTCCAGCTCCTCCCTTGCATAGCCGACCTGCCAACGGAAAAAATCGACGGTCTCCCGGTCGAATGAGGGAAGGATCTTCTTCAGGAGATCGGTATCCTGCGTATGGCAGTAGACATCGGGGCAGGAGAGGATCCATCGCTCCGCATCGGCTTCCGTCCGCACCGGTTCAAGGGGTCGGGCGGCGTCGGAGACGTGGGATAGGTAGGAGACGGTCCGCTCTTCCCAGCAGGTCGCGTACTCCTCGGTCATCCCGCCGCAAGCCTTGTGGTAGCGTGCATCGCAGACCTCGTCATCCCGGATCAGGAATACGCCCCGGGTCGCCCGGACGGCCTCCGCCGCCCTCCCCGCCGCGAGCCGGGTGATCCCCTGATAGCGCTGGCAATGGTCGTCAGCGCAGACGTCGAAGCGGTCGTGGTCTTCGCGGTCGTACCAGCGGACGATTTCCCCGTCACGCCGGATGGTCCCTGCGGCGGCTCCGCCTTTCCCCCCTTCCCGCCCCTTGCGCCGCAGCATCGCGACAAGCCAGCTTCGCGAGGCGATGGCATGCGCCTTGAGAAACTCCGCGGGCGCTTCGCCGCTCATCTCCGATGAGACGACGCTGGCAAGATACTCCTCCAGGGGGAGTTCGTTGATCGCCGTCACTCTCCCCTCACCCGCGGCCCGCAGGATCAGGTTTCCGGAAAAGGTCTGCTCCTCATGCCGCTCCCAGTGGAACCGGACGCCGATCGTCACATCCAAGAGCGTGAAGGTCGCATCCCGCTCCGCCGCCAGCCGGATCTCCGAGCCCCGGTGGATCTCCCGGCCGAGTTCGTCGCCGAGGACCACGGCGTCCCCCTCCGGCCGGGCGGTGAACCCACCCGTGAGAAAGGTCCCGTTCGGCCGGTACATCCCGTTCATCCGTCCCCGGATGGTCCGATAGCAGTCACAGACCCCCACGGTTATTCTTGGTTCTTCCATCGATATCCGGCCCGAAGCCCCTACTTCCGTCCCCCGAGCTCCGCCGATCGCTGCGTTGCCGCCTCAACGCACGCGATGAGCGCCTCGTAGACCTTTCTCTCCTCCAGGACCTTGAGTCCGGCGAGCGTCGTCCCCCCCGGGGAGGTGACCATGGCCCGAAGCTCGGCCGGCGGCTTCTCCCCCTTCAGACAGAGTTTCGCGGCCCCGAGCAGGCTCTGTGAAATCAGTCGAAGGGCCGTTTCCCGGGAAAGCCCCGTCCGGACACCGGCCTCCGTAAAGGCCTCGATGATCAAAAAGGCGTAGCCGGGACCGCTCCCGCTCAAGCCCGTAACGGCATCCATCAACTCCTCCCGGACATCGACGGTGATCCCGACGGCGGCGAAGATGTGCCGGGCGAGCGCCAGATCCGCCTCCGTGGCATGGGCTCCCGGCGCGAGTGCGGCCGCGCCCTCGCCGATCAGGGCGGGCATGTTCGGCATGACGCGCACAACCCGGATCCCCCGACCCAGCCTCTCTTCGATGAAGGCCGTCGCAATCCCGGCCGCGATGGAGATCACCGGCGCCGAAGGCGGAACCGTTCCGGCCATCCCGGCAAGGACCTCCGCCATGTTCTGCGGTTTGACGGCCAGGAGAACCACATCCGCCCCTTTCACCGCCTCCCGGTTATCGGCGGTGACCATGGCGCCGTAACTTCGGGAAATTTCGCCGCGCCGGGCCTCGTCCGTATCCGACACGATCACCGCTTCCGGCCTTACCAGGCCGCCGGAAATCATCCCTCCGACAAGGGCTCCCCCCATTTTCCCGCCGCCGATCACGGCGATCTTCTTTCCCCTCAGCATAGCCCCTCCTCCCACAGCCCGCTCCCACGATGGGAATCGATAACGCCGGCTCCGCCGTCCATCGGTCGGTACCGATCGCAGACGGTCCGGAAATGCGTCTCTCTATTACCTCAAAGGAACGTCGGGTTCAACGCAAATCGTCGCACCGCCGGGCAGTGACTCATTTTGGCTGCAAAGAGGCCTCGCGCGGCGCGATTTAAAGATTTTTCGGGTCGAAAAATAGCTGAGCGCAAGTCGAGGTCGGTCTTTGCGATTGAAACTGAGTCACCACCCGCCGCTGAAACGGAAGGAGACTGTGCGTCAGCGGTGCAACTGCGGCAATTTCGGTTGGGAGGAGTGGTGGCGGCTGAGCGCGGCGCGTGGGATTCCGAAATGGGGGCGCGAAACCAAGCCGGGTGCGGCCGGCGGTTTTCTGACCCGCCGTGCCGCCCCGATTCTTAGCCATTGGGGAGGAGGTGCCGTGAAGCCGGTTGTGTTACCGGTCGGACCCACCTTCCTCGTCGGATTCCAGGGGAAGCTGCCGCTGGTGTCGCTCGGCAGACGGACCGACATCTGGCACGGATCCCGGCGAATCCTGCCGCTCCTGCCCTTCGACGATCACCACCAGTTCCCGGACGAATCCCTTCATGAGGCCGGCCTGGGATGTCATCTCCTCGGAAGCGCTGGCGCACTCTTCGGCGCTGGAGGCGTTCTGCTGGACGATCTTTTCGATCTCGGAGACCGCCTTGTTGATCTGGTCGATGCCCTGGGCCTGTTCGCTCGACGCCGCCGCGATCTCATCCACGATCCCGCTGACCTTCAACGTGACGTCCCTGTTCTCGGCAAAGGCGCTTTGGGTGGACGCGGTCAGTTGGTTGCCGTTCTTGACGGCCTTCACGGTCTGTTCGATCAGCAGCGTCGTGCTCTTGGCTGCATCCGAGGCGCGCAGCGCGAGATTCCGGACTTCATCGGCCACCACCGCGAAGCCTGCGCCCGCCTCCCCGGCCCTGGCCGCTTCGACTGCGGCGTTCAGGGCGAGCAGGTTGGTCTGGAATGCGATCTCGTCGATGGTCTTGACGATCTTGCCGGTCTGCTCGCTCGACCTGGTGATCTCATCGATGGCCTTGCCCATATCGCCCATGTGCTGGTTAACCTTCTCGACGATCTTCTGCGCGTCCGCCATCATGGCTTTGGCCTGGTTGGCGTTGGCGGCGTTCTGTTTGGTCATCGCCGACATCTCTTCCAGAGAGGAGGCCGTCTCTTCGACGGAAGAAGCCTGGCTGGAGGCGCCGTGGGCCAGGGTCTGGCTTGCGGCGGAAACCTGCTGCGTGGCTTCGGAAACCTGATCGGCGCCGCCACTCACCCCTTCGATGACTTTGTTCAGCCCCTTGATGAGTTTCCGGGTGGATACGAATGCGAAGCTCGGTCCGATCAGCAGGGATGCAATGATGAAGCCGAAGATGATCCACAGGGAGATCTCGGCCTGCTGCTCCAGGTTATCGATGCTCATCGCGGCGACTTCCCCGGATATTTTGTTGAGGTTTGCGGTGTGGGTGTCCATGTTTTTCTTGAAGCCGTCCTGGATCGACACCTGCTCGTGGAGGCTGTTGACCGCCGGAGGGATGTCTTTGTAGATCTCCTTGATCTTGTTTCCGGTGCCCCGCAATTCATCACTCGACTCGACTTTCGTACACCACTCGTTCAGGCTTTTCTCGAAGTTCGGAATGTTCTTCTGGAGCCTGTCCCAGTTGGCGGAAGAGGTCTTATCGGTGTAGGCCGTCAGGGAACCGAGCATGATCTTCATGTTGGACAGCAGGACCTCCGCCTGGAACAGATCGGCCGGGGCCGCAGCCTGGAGTTTCCCGATCAGTTCCCCGATCTTTGCACCGGATTCCGCTTTGACCGTCTCCGAGTTCCGGTATTTTTCGAGGAGTTCCCCGTATCCGTTGATGGCTTTCTCGACGAGGGCCACTTTTTCCCGGTCCCGGGCGCTCGTGGCTGAGTCGCTCTTCACGGCATTGATCTGGGCGAGAGCCTCCTTGATCCGAACCTGGGTTTCGGAAAAAGCCGCATCCCCGAGCGTCTTGTCGCCAACCAGATTGGCAATGAGAAATTCACTCGTCTTCTCTTTGGCGTTGGATACGATCAACTGAACGGTGTTGATGGCCTTGTACAGTTTCACCACGCCGAGGACCCGCGTCAGGCCGAACCAGCCGCCAAACCCCACGGCCAGCATCAAAAAAAGCATCAGGACAATGCCCGATCCGATCCTTTTCCCCAAAGTCATCCGAAATGTCATCGCAAACACCTCCTGAATGGCCTCGTATTGGCGTGATTGAAAAGATCCGTTGCATTGGATATCGGTACATTGTGTGAAATCTTGAGTTTTCAAAAAACACTATTTAGTAAGATGTTTAAATCACTATTTATTATGACTGTTCCGGCTGATCGTGATTTTTCGGCACGATGTGTGACCCTCCGCCCGCAGGACGGGCTGACGAGGGAGAGATCAATTTTGCAGCTACATGCCGCGGTTTTTGTTCTATCTTTCGTTGCGAAACCGGACCGGGTTGTGATAGGCATGACCTGCGTCGAAGATTCCCCGCAGCAGGCTGCGGAGCATCTTCGATCTCCGGCAGGGTTTGGAGCCGATCGCTTAGTTCGCCCCTCCGGCAGGCGCAGGAAGGCCTTCGCGGGCGGATTCCACAAG
>JAJFTY010000138.1 GCA_021372695.1 Deltaproteobacteria bacterium | reverse complement strand
TTTGTGTTGATCGGATGCGCCCTCTTCATTATCGGCAATGAATATCGGATCTCGGGGGAAACATCCCCGACGATCATGCTTCCCTTCTACCCGATGGCTTACGGCATCGGGGTGTGCTGTTTCATCGAATGTTTCGTTTTCCTTTTCGAGATCATCAAGGGATGGAGGGCGGTCCATGAATGAGACGACCATCTGCATCGTAGGACTGGTTCTGCTGCTGGCGCTCTTTGCGACCGGGATCGAAATGAGTTTCGCCATGGCCCTGATCGGATTCGTCGGCTTTGCCTATCTCAACGGTTTTACGGCGGCCGTGAACCTCATCGGCGGGGATCTTTTCGAGGCTTTCACGAATTACGGGTACACGGTCTTTCCCCTCTTCATGCTGATGGGGCAGATCGGTCTGAATGCGGGGATCGCCCAGCGGCTTTACAATTCGGCGAACAAGTTTATCGGCCATATCCCAGGGGGGCTGGCAATGGCGACGGTCGTCGGTGCGGCCGGCTTCAAGGCCATCTGCGGTTCGTCGACGGCTACTGCCGCGACCTTTGCCAGCGTCGCGATTCCGGAAATGAACCGCTACGACTACGACAAACGGCTCTCGACGGGGATCGTGGCGACGGTGGGGACCCTGGGCTGTCTGATCCCCCCCAGTGTGGTCCTCATCCTCTACGGAATCATTACCGAGCAGTCCATCGGGAAGCTCTTCATGGCCGGCCTGATCCCCGGTCTGTTGATCGCCGCCTTTTTTGTGGTCATCATCTATGGATGGGCCAAGATGGATCCGAAGATTGCCCCCCGGTCGGAGCGATCGACCTGGAAGGCGAGGGTCCGCACCTTGCCTGAAATCTTCTGGGTTCTGCTGATTTTTGTCCTGGTCGTCGGGGGAATCATGTCGGGCTATTTTACCCCTTCGGAGGCGGCAGGCGTCGGCTGTTTCGCTCTGCTGGCCCTGTCGGTTGTGCGACGGGACATGACGTTCAAGACCTACATCAAATCCGTGGCGGAAACCCTCAACATCGCCGGAATGATCCTGATGATCATTGCCGGTTCGGTCATCCTCGGCCATTTCATGGCTGTCACCAATGTTCCCCAGAAACTCTCCGACTGGGTCGTCACGCTGCCGCTGAACCGGTACATGATCCTGGTCATCATCTGTCTTATCTACGAACTGGGCGGCTCTTTCATCGATGACATGCCCTTCATGGTCCTGGCGACCCCGATCTTCTTCCCGGCCGTCATCAAACTCGGTTTCGACCCGATCTGGTTCGGGATCGTCATTGCCATCGTCGTTGCGATCGGGGTGGTGATTCCCCCCGTGGCGGTCTGCGTGTTTGTCGTCAAGAACATCACCGGGGTGCCGATCGGCCAGATCTACAAGGGGGTCATGCCTTTTCTGATTTCCTTGTGCGTTGTGTGGGCATTGCTGTTCTTCATCCCGGGACTGGCCCTCTGGCTCCCTTCACTTTTCTATAAATGAGTATGGGGAGATCCTGGGGGCTTACGAATACAACGAAAGAAATGAATGGGTTGAAACCAAACCGAAAACAGAAGGAGGAGACAAAATGAGAAGAACAGCGTTGTGCATCGTCAGTGTCGTTTTGTTTGTGCTTTTTGTGGCTTCTTTTGCTCAGGCGGCGGAGGCGATCAAACTGAAGTTCGCCAGCTATTTCCCGCCAATGCATCAGCACTCGATCATCATGGATGAGTTCACCAAAAGACTGAACAAGGAGCTCGCCGGAAAGGTGGAGATCTCCTACCACGGCGGGGGCACCCTGCTTTCCGCCCCCAAGATGGCCGCGGGCCTGACCACCGGGATTGCGGACATCGGTCTTTCCCATGTGGGCTATACGCGGGATCGTTTCCCGGCCTCGGAAATCTTCGGTCTGCCCATCGCCTGCCCCAGCCCCTGGATCGGTCTCCATGTGGCCAACGATTTCTTTGCCAAGTTCAAGTTGAAGGAATGGAACGATTATCATCCCCTGATGTTCACCACGAGCGCCACCACCATCATCCATACGGTCAAGAAGCCGGTCAATAAGCTTGAAGATCTGAAGGGGCTGAAGATCCGGGCCACCGGAAGGCTGGCCGATCTCACGACGGCCCTCGGGGCGACGCCGGTTCCCATCGGAATGCCCGACATGTACGAATCGCTGAGAAAGGGCGTCGTCGACGGCACCATGTCCAACATGGAGACCCTGAAGGGCTGGAAAACGGGGGAAGTGATCAAGTATGCAACGACCTCCTGGAAGGTCGGGAGCTGCGATACCTTCTACGTTGTCATGAGCAAGAAGAAATGGGACAGCCTTCCCGCCGATGTGCAGAAGATCATTTCGAGCGTTACGGAAGAATACAAGGAGAAATGGGCAGTCCTGTGGAACGATATCGATATCGAGGGCCTCGATTTCTTCAAGAAGCAGGGCGGCCAGGTCATCGACCTGAGCGATGCGGAAATTGCCCGGTGGACCAAGGCCGCGGAACCCGTCTTTGCCGATTTCAAGAAGGACATGACGGAAAAAGGATACCAGGCCAGCGAGATCGACAGCTGGTTGAGCTACATCCGGGAGCGCATCGAATACTGGAAAGGCCAGGAGAAGGCCAAAAAGATCGCGACCGTTTACAAATATTAGCATTGCATCAGCCATTCACCCCCCGCAGCCCAGAGCGGGGGGTGAATGCAATATGACGCGAGCGTGAAAAGATGAACGTGAAAGCCACAGTGCTGGTCGACAATTACGCCTTCGGGATCAATGGCGTCCTGGCCCAGCACGGGTGGGCGGTTTTTCTCGAAACCGATCAGGGCAATCCCACCGTACGGGCATGAAGGCATCCGTTCAACTGGCGCGGGAGTGGGGCGACCGTTTCATCTTCTGCAGCGTGGGGACGGTCTTTCAGGGATAGCATGGCGGGAATCCGAATCATGGCCGAAAGCGACAGGACGCGAGCCATTGTTCTGCTGATCGTTGCGGCCGTGCTCTGGAGTCTCGCCGGGGTTCTGATCAAATGGGTCTCCCTGCCGGCCCTTTCCGTCGCCGGGTATCGGAGCGCCATCGCTCTTCCGGTGCTGTTCCTGTTCTTCGGCCGGCGCGCCGTCAATTTTTCCGCTGACCAACTCATCGGCGGCGTCTGCTATGCGGCGACCGTCACCCTTTTTGTCTCCGCCACCAAGCTCACGACCTCGGGTAATGCCATCCTGCTACAGTATACCGCGCCGCTTTACGTGGCCCTGCTTTCCGGATGGCTGCTTGGCGAGCGCATCCGGTGGTTCGATTGGACAGCCATCGCGGCGGTGCTCTGCGGTATGTCGCTTTTCTTCCTGGACCGGTTGAGCGCGGGCGGTCTGGCGGGCAATCTCCTCGGGATCTGCTCCGGCGTTGCCTTCGCCTCTCTGATCATCGCCATGCGCCGGCAAAAGGATGCATCGCCCGCGGGCTCCGCCATCTGGGGAAACCTCCTGACCGTTCTGATCTGTCTGCCCGGAATGATCCAATCCCCGCCCGGAGGAACAGACTGGACGGGCCTGCTCCTCCTCGGCGTGTTCCAGATCGGCCTCTCCTATGTCTGCTATTCAACGGCCATCCGAAATGTGACGGCCATGGAAGCCATCCTCATCCCGGTGGTGGAACCCATCCTGAATCCCCTCTGGGTGCTCCTGTGGATGGGTGAGCGGATGGGCCCCTGGGCGATCCTGGGCGGGGCCGTGGTGGTCCTTTCGGTCCTTTTCCGGGGCGTCATGGATTACCGGACAACCGCGCCGGCATAGACCGAGGCGGCATGCGGGAAACCGTCCTGACCCATCTCTTTCCATCCGCCACCTCCATTTCGATCCCGGTTGCTTTTGCAGATCCCTGCATGTATAAAAACAGCCATGGACATTGACAGGATCCGGCACAAGAACGGCTTCATCTGCGACATGGACGGCGTCCTCTACCACGGCAACCGCCTGCTGCCGGGGGTCAAGGAGTTCGTCGCGTGGCTCCAGTGTGAGCGGAAACGCTTTTGTTTCCTGACCAATTCGAGCGAGCGGTCGCCGCGCGAACTGAGCGAAAAACTCGCCCGTCTGGGAATCGACGTGGAGCAGGACGTCTTCTACACCAGCGCCCTGGCGACGGCTCAGTTCCTTGCAGCCCAGTGTCCCGGAGGCAGCGCCTATGTCATCGGCGAAGCGGGACTGACGAACGCCCTCTACGACGCCGGTTTTGCCATGAACGAGGTCAACCCCGACTATGTGATCGTCGGCGAAACCAAGACCTACAGCTTCGACAAGATCTCCCGTGCCGTTCAATGCGTCCTCGGCGGTGCAAGGCTGATCGGCACCAACCCCGATCTGACCGACCGGTTCGAAGAGGGAATCGTCCCTGCCACAAAAGCGCTCATCGCGCCCATCGAGCTCGTCACGGGCAGGGCAGCCTATTTCATCGGCAAACCCAATCCCCTCATGATGCGGCATGCCTTGAAGAAGATCGGCTGCAACCGGGAAGAGACCATCGTGATCGGCGACCGGATGGGCACCGACGTGGTGGCCGGAATCGAGTCCGGGATCGACACGCTGCTCGTTTTGAGCGGAGTGACCTCCCGTGCGGACATGGACCATTTCCCCTATCGTCCGACCTATGTGTTGGGCAGCGTGGAGGAGATCGTGTCCGGGATCAATCCCCGAGCGGAGTGAGAGGAAGGAGAAAGTCGCCGCAGGATTCACCCCGGGGGACGATCCGCGAAATGAGGTATGGAGCAGGAACTTCACGCAAGAGAGCCTCGCGGATCTCCTTGCGCGAGGGTCGGTCGGAATCGTAAGAAGACAGGAAGGTATTACATGGATGACGATCGAAGGGGCATTTCAAGGCGGCAGTTTCTCCAGGCCGCGGCGGCCGGCGCCGCCATCGGCTGGATGGGGAGTGCCGCCTTACTGAACGCAGCGGAGGAGCCGGAGCTGGCCGTGATTTCCGGCGAACCGGCCGCGGCCACAAGAAGAGCCCTGGAGGCTCTGGGGGGAATATCGCGGTTTGTGAAGCCGGGACAGCGGGTCATCATCAAACCCAACATGTCCTTTGCCCGGACACCCGACTTCGCGGCGACGACCCACCCCCTGGTCGTCGTCGCGGCGGCCCGGGCCTGCATCGAGGCAGGCGCGAAGGAGGTTCTCGTCCTGGACCACACGCTGCAGAGGGCTGAACTCTGTCTGGAACGGAGCGGGATCCGGGACGCCTGCCGCGAACATGTCCCGGGCGTCCACGTCCTCGCGCTGCAGGACCGGAAATTCTTCCAGGAGATCAAGGTTCCGCAGGGAAAGGTTCTCAGCCGCGTGGAGGTGTGCAGAGACCTCCTGGAGGATGCCGTGCTGATCAGCATTCCCGTGGCGAAATCCCACTCCTCGACGGGCGTGAGCCTGGGGCTGAAGGGCCTCATGGGCCTCATCTGGGATCGCGATAGCTTCCACTCCCAGTTCGATATCCATCAGGGGATCGCGGACCTGGCAACGGTGATCCGGCCGCGGTTGACCATTCTCGACGCCACGCGGGCCATGGCCTCGGGCGGGCCGGGCGGACCGGGCGACGTCCGGAAGCCAAACCTCATCGTGGCGGGAGCGGACCCCGTGGCCGTCGATTCCTACGGGGTCGGCATCGTGCCGTGGTACGGCAAAAGTTTCAGGGGGCGGCAGGTGGAACATCTTCTGGCGGCGCACCAGCGCGGGGTGGGGAAGATCGACGTGGAGAAGCTCAGAATCTACAAGGGATCCGTATGAGGAAGGCGATCCAGGCCCTGTCGCTTCTGTTGTTCACCGCCCTTTTCGCGCTCGCCACCTACCGGCTGCCCGAGTGGCTTCCGGCCGACCTCTACCTGCGGATCGACCCGCTTCTCGGGACCGATGCCGCGATCGCCGCGCGGGAAGTGGTCGGCCGCGTCCTCTGGTCGCTGCTTCTGATCGGCGCGACGCTCGTTATCGGCCGATTCTTCTGTGCCTACGTCTGCCCGCTCGGCGCCGGTCTGGACGGCCTCGACTTCCTTCTGTTCCGGAAGGAGCGGCGACCGGGACTGAAAGCGGGACCAGGCCTGCACCGGGTGAAATATTTCCTCCTTGTCGTTATCCTCGCCGCGGCGCTGGTCGGCGTCTCCTGGGCCTATCTCCTCGACCCGATCACGCTCCTCACCCGGTTTTACACCTTTGTCCTCTATCCCCTGACGGTGGCCCTCCTGGACCTCGCACTGGATCTGATCCGGCCGCTTTCCCGGGCAGCGGGATGGACCGGCCTCTCCCATCTCCAGGTTCCCCAGCCTGTCTACTACATGGCGGTCCTGACCATCGTGATTGCCGGAGCGGTCGTGGCGCTCGGCCGCCTTGCGCCCCGGTTCTGGTGCCGCTATCTCTGCCCGCTGGGGGCCATGCTGAGCCTCATCGCACCGCTCGGGCTGTTCCGGCGTCGTGTGAGCGACGCCTGCAACCGCTGCATGGCGTGCCGGGCGCGCTGCCCCATGGGGGCGATCGCGGAGGATCCGCTCGCAACCCTCACTCCGGAGTGCATCCAGTGCCGGGAGTGCGCCCGGGTCTGTCCGCAGAAGGCGATCACCTTTCCCGCTGCTTTTCCCGGGATGGGTGAGTATTCCCGTCCGAGCCTCTCCCGCAGGGGATTCGTGGCCGCAGTGGGTGGAGGACTTGCCCTCGGCTTTCTTTCGCTGAAGACCCCGTTCACCCTGCTGCACGGACGCCGCCCCCTCATCCGGCCCCCGGGGGCGCTTCCCGAGGCCGAATTCCTGGGCACCTGTGTCCGTTGCGGGGAGTGCATGAAATCCTGTGTGACCAATACCCTGCAGCCCGCCCTGTGGGAGTCCGGTTTCCCGGGACTCTGGACCCCGAGGCTGGAGCTGCGAATGGCGGCCTGTGAGCCGAACTGCAACGTCTGCGGCCGGGTTTGTCCGACCCAGGCGATCCGTTCCCTGCCGCTCGCGGAAAAAACCCACGCCAAGATCGGGACGGCGGTCCTCCGCAAGGAGATGTGCCTGGTGTGGGCCCAGAACAAACAGTGCCTGATCTGCGACGAGATCTGCCCCTATAACGCAATCGTCTTCCGAACGGTGGACGGATATCGACGGCCCTTCGTGATCGCCTCCCGGTGCAATGGCTGCGGTTATTGCGAGCAGCGATGTCCGGTCGTTGGCGAGTCGGCGATTATAGTCATCGCCGATGGGGAGATCCGGCTGAAGAGGGGCTCGTACATCGCCGAGGCCCGGAAGCTCGAGCTGGAATTCACGCCCGATCCCGGCGACGACCAGTTCATGATCGAGGAGTCCGGCAGCCCTCCGGCAGGCGAAGCCACGCCGCAGAAGCCCAAGGGGTTTCTGTGAAATGAGACCTTTAAAAATCATGATCCCTCCGCAAGTGGGGTATTTTTCGACCGAAAAATATGAAGTCGCCGCCCGCGGGCGGCGCTTCCCGGCAAGGAGGCTTTCCGTTTCTTATGCGCCCCTTATCCCCGCCTGAACGGCGGGTCTTCCGGATGCGCTCCTGGTCCAATGCGCGCTCCCGGGACCCGATTTCAGGGTCGCGCGACAAGGTTTTGTATTCTGATCCGGTGGAGGGAAAGAGGATGAAAATCCATGAGCTTGCCGGCAAACCGGCCCCCCGGTCTCTCCTCGCGAACATCCCGAGGCTGCTGGCCGCTTACTACACCCGCCGGCCGGACGCTGCCGATCCCCTGCAGAGGGTCGCTTTCGGGACGTCGGGCCACCGGGGAACCTCCCTGAACAACAGCTTCAACGAGGGGCACATTCTGGCCATCAGCCGGGCGCTGTGCGAGTACCGGAAAGCAAAGAAAATCGACGGCCCGCTTTTCATCGGCATGGATACCCACGCTCTGTCGGAAGCGGCTCTGGTGACCGCAGTCGAGGTCTTCGCCGGGCACCGGCTCCACGTCATGATCCAGAAGGATCTGCGGTACACCCCGACGCCGGTGATCTCCCATGCGATACTGACCTATAACCGGGGAAGGAAATCCGGGTTGGCCGACGGCGTGGTGGTCACCCCCTCCCATAACCCGCCGGAGGACGGGGGATTCAAGTACAACCCCCCCGAAGGGGGGCCGGCCGACACGGAGACGACGCGGATCATCGAGGAGCGGGCCAATGCCATCCTGGCCGCCGGCGCTGCGAAGGTCCGCCGCATCCCCTGGGAAAAGGCGTTGAAGAGCGGGGCGGTCCATGAGTACGATTATGTTTCCCCCTATGTCGCAGACCTCAGGAACGTGATCGACATGGAGGCGATTTCAGGGTCGGGACTTCGAATCGGCGCAGATCCTCTCGGCGGGGCGTCCGTGGACTTCTGGGACCCCATCGCCGAGAGTTACGGTCTGTCGATTTCGGTCGTGAACCGTGCGGTCGATCCGACCTTCTCCTTCATGACCGTGGATCGGGATGGCCGGATCCGTATGGACTGCTCATCCCCCTTTGCCATGGAAAGTCTGGTCCGCCTGAAGGACCGATTCGACATCGCCTTCGGCAACGATACGGACGTCGATCGCCACGGCATCGTCTCCCGGAGCAGAGGGTTGATGAATCCGAACCATTACCTGTCGACGGCCATTGCCTACCTCTTCCGCAGCCGGCCGGGTTGGAGCCCGGATGCAGCGATTGGAAAGACCCTGGTTTCCACGGCGATGATCGACCGCGTGGCCGCGGATCTCGGCAGGCGGCTCTACGAGGTCCCGGTTGGCTTCAAATGGTTCGTGCCGGGCCTGCTGGAGGGCTCCTGCGGTTTTGGCGGTGAGGAAAGCGCCGGGGCCGCATTCCTGAGAAGGAACGGCACCGTGTGGACAACCGACAAGGATGGCATCATCATGGATCTGCTCGCCTGCGAACTCATGGCGAAAACGGGCAAAGACCCCGCGGACCTCTATCGGGAGATCGAGGAGCGGTTCGGAACGTCGTTCTACGAGAGAATCGACGCCCCAGCCACGCCCGAACAGAAGAGGGCGCTCAAGGGTCTCACCCCGGCGATGATTTCCGCCAGAGAACTGGCCGATGAACCGATCCTTGCGATCCTGACCCGTGCGCCCGGCAACGGCGCCGAAATCGGGGGCCTCAAGGTCGTTTCCAGGAACGGGTGGTTCGCAGCCCGCCCCTCGGGTACCGAAAACGTTTACAAAATCTATGCGGAGAGCCTCTCGGGAGAGGCGCATCTGCGAGAGATCCAAAAAGAGGCCGCGCAGATCGTCGATGGCGCGTTCGCGGCCGCGGGGGGTAGCCGGCCTTGACCGGATATGGGTCCGTTTCCCGGCATCGTGGATGGTAATCAGGGGACGGGCAGGCCGGAGAGCAGGGTACCGGCGGGCGTGACTTACCCTTGGACAAAATCGTACCGGAAAGGTATAAGGCCGATGGCGACCCGTCGCATCGAAGCGAAAGATCCCAGGAAACGGGGCGGAAAACGGCGGGAGAAATTGGAGTTGGGGTAGCGGAATGAACATCGGGGAATGGGTATTCAAGCGGGCCATGACCGATCCGGACGGGCCGTTCCTGAAGGAGGAGGAGACTCGCTCCTACACGAATCGTCAGTTCAACGAGCGGGTGAACCGCACGGCCAACGCGTTTGCAGCCTGGGGGGTCGGCAAGGGCGAACGGGTGGCCGTTCTGATGGCCAACGCGTCGGAGTTCCTGGAAATATTCTTTGCCTGTGCCAAGACCGGGTCGATCATGGTGCCCATCAACTTTCGTCTGGCCGTGCCGGAGCTCTCCTACATCTTCCGGGATTGCGGGCCCAGGATGGTCATCTACTCGGCGGAGTTCGCCGACAAGGTCGATGAGGTGAAGAGATCCCTGCCCTCATGGCCGCAGAGCCTTCGCCACGGCGGTGCGTCCGGGGACGATCCCCTCCTTGCCGAAGCCGTTTCCCCTTTTCCCTCTCTGGAACCCGTTCCCCCGGAGGAGGTCCGGCTGGCCGACCCGCTCTTCATCATGTACACCTCCGGAACGACGGGGGATCCCAAGGGTGCGGTCCTGACGCACGAGAACGTGCTCTTCGGCTCGATCAACACGGTGATCGGCTGCGGGATCAACCGGTCGTACAAATCGCTCGTCGTGGCGCCCCTGTTCCATATTGGCGCTCTCGGCGCCTCGGCCCTGCCGATCCTCTATGCGGGCGGCTCCCTGGCCCTCAAGGGATTCTTCAACGCCGGCGAGGCGATCAACATCATCTGCCGGGAGAAGATCAACTACATGTTCGCCGTGCCGGTGATGTTCCAGCTCCTGACCCGGACCGAAGCCTGGGCCGGGGCGGATTTTTCCCACATCCATTTCTTCATCGCCGGCGGGGCGCCCATGCCGCTGGCGGTCATCCGGAAATACCAGGAGGAGAAGGGGATCTGCTTCGCCCAGGGATACGGGATGACGGAGACCTTTCGCCTCACCTCCCTGGATCTGGCAGATTCGATCCGCAAAGCCGGTTCCGTGGGGAAGGAGGTGTTCCACGTCCTGCTCCGGATCGTCGATGATCAGGACCGGGATGTCGAACCGGGCGAGCCGGGCGAGATCATCGTCAAGGGGCCGAACGTCTTCGCCGGCTACTGGAACAAGCCTGGTGAGACCCAGGAGGCGATGCGCGGGGGCTGGTTTCACACGGGAGACATGGGCCGGCGGGACGAGGAGGGGTTCATCTATATCGTCGGCCGGAAGGTGGAGATGATCATCAGCTCGGGTGAGAACATCTATCCGGCCGAGGTGGAGCGGGTGATCCAGGCGCTGCCGGAGGTGAGGGAGGCCGCCGCGGTCGGGATGCCCGACCGTAAGAAGGGGGAGGTCGTGGCCGCCTTCGTGATGCTCAAGGAGGGGGCCAAACTCACGGAAGAGGCCCTGCTTGCGGCCATCCGGGACCGGATTGCCCATTTCAAGCTTCCGAAGAAAATCATTTTTGTCGGAGAGTTCCCCCGAAATTCCGCGGGCAAGATTCTCAAGAAAGAGTTGAAGGAGATGCTGCAATGATGCGGAATGTCAGCGCAACATTTAGATTCGCTTTCCGCGTGGACTGCTCCGGTCCGAAAGATCGGCCCTATATGTTCCCGGAATCCGCTTCCCAAGTCGGCGCACCGGTTTTGCAGGATGAGCAGGAGAGACAAAATGAGTGACGGCAAGATTGCCATCGTGACGGGGGGAAGCCGCGGGATCGGCCGGGCCATCGCCGTAGACCTGGCGGCGCATGGGTATCGGACCGTCATCACCTACAAGGCCAACGACGCGGCGGCAGAGGAGACCCTGAAGCGGATCCGGGAGGCTGGCGGGAGCGGGGAGGCGGCCAAGTTCGACGTCGGAGACGCGGCGGCATCGGAACGGGCGATTGAAGAGCTCCTCGGACGGCTCAGCCGGGTGGACGTGCTGGTGAACAACGCCGGCATGACGGCGGACGGTCTTTTCCTGATGATGCCCCGGAGGGACTGGGACGCGGTGATCGATACGACCCTTCACGGGTTCTTCAACATGACCAAGCCCGTCCTGAGGATGATGCTCCGTCGGAAAAGCGGCTCCATCGTCTCGCTCTCGTCGGTCTCGGCGCTGACGGGGAACCGCGGGCAGGCCAATTATGCCGCGGCCAAGGCGGGCGTCATCGCCGCGAGCCGCGTGCTCAGCGCTGAAGTTGCCCGGCTCGGGATCCGGGTGAACGTCGTGGCGCCGGGACCGATCGACACGGAGATGATCCGGGACGTCCCCATGCCGCACCTCAAGCAGACGATCCCGATGGGGCGGATCGGCCGGCCCGACGAGGTGGCAAAGGTGGTCCGATTTCTCTGTTCCGATGACGCCTCCTACATCACCGGCCAGGTGATCTCCGTGAACGGGGGAATGTTCTGAGCATGGGGGAGATTCCGTCAGGGGCCGCCCGCCGCCGTCCGCTCCTCCTGCTGCTCCTGCTCCTGCCTTGGGTGATTGCCTGGGCCGACAGTTGGGAAGGGCTCCGCGAGGCTGCCAGCCGGATCACCTCCGTCGAGGCCCGATTCGTTCAGAAGAAGACGCTTCCGATGCTGACCAGGCCCTTCATCTCCGAGGGACGGTTTTTCTACCAGAGCCCGGGTCAACTCCGCTGGGAATACGACCTTCCCGTCCGAAGCGTTCTGATGATGAACGGCAGCGCGATAAAACGCTACCTGCACGATGCGGAGGGGTGGAGGGAAGAAGCCGGCGCCTCGCTTTCGGCCATGCGGGTGGTCATGGAGGAGATCGCAAACTGGCAGCAAGGCCGATTCGATGCCAATCCCCATTTCCATGCCACGCTTGCGACCGATCCCGAGACGAAGGTGACACTCGTTCCGCGAGAGGCCGCCTGGGGCAAGATGATCCGGCGGATCGAGCTGACTTTTTCGCGGGAGCAGGCCGGCGTGATGAAGGGGGTCCGGATCGTGGAGGACGAACGCAGCTTCACCGATCTGGGTTTCAGCCAAGTCCGGATCAATCGTCCGCTGCCCGCGTCCCTGTTTGTGAATGTGGAATGATCGCCATCCCCTGCCGACGGATAACGGTTCCCACCCTCCTTGCCCTTCTACTGGCCCTGGCCGGCTGCGCTGGGCTCAAGCCCCTGACCCCTCTGGACCCGGCCCGGAAAGCCGCCGTTCTGGAGGAGTGCCGGCGCCCGTTTTTGCCCGAAGGTTTCCGGCTGGTGCACGCCCTGGAAACGGTGATGCCCGGCGGTGGTGCGGGGACGGCGATCGGGGTTCTGGTGGCCGACCCCAGGACGCGGGCTTTCCGGACGGCGCTCATGACGATCGAGGGATTTGTCCTCTTTGACGCCGAGGCGGGTCAAACGCTCACCGTTCACCGGGCCGTGCCGCCTTTTGACAAGCCGGCCTTCGCGGAAGGGCTTGCGGCAGATGTTCGTCTCGCCTTTTTCCAGCCCGGAGGGGAGCCGGCGGCCTGGGGTGAGGGGGAAGAGGGCGCCCGGATGTGCCGGTATGAACTCCCTGACGGACGGATGGAGGAGGTCTCGACGTTCCGCAATGGCGAGGTCGAGATCCGACTTTATGGAGACGATCGGACGGTGCAAAAAAGGGTGAAAATGGCCCCCTTGAACCAGCCCGGCCTGGCTGAAACGGTCGAAATCCGGGGCGGCTGGCCGCCCTACGGACTGCGGCTCCGGCTTCTGGAGAGCGAGGCGCTGGACAGTTCCGCGGCCGTGCCGGAGACACCCGCCGGAGCCGACGCTCCTGGGCCGGGTCACGAAAAGGAGAAGAGGATGCCATGAAATTTCGCCTCATCTACCCACGCTGGCAAAAGATGGAGCGGCAGACGGAATTCCATCTGCCCCCGCACGGACCCGTGGTCTTTGCCGCGACACTGCCGCCTGAGTGGGAACTGGAGTTTGTCGACGAAAACGTGGAATCCCTTCCCGCGGATGACGGCGCCGATTTTGTCGGCATCTCGATGATGCTGACCTGTCAGGTGAAGCGTGGCTGGGAGATCGCGGACGGCTACCGCAGAAAAGGCATTCCGGTGATCTGCGGCGGAATCGGAACGATGCTCCATGCGGAGGAGACCGGAAAGCACGCCGACGCCGTTTTTCTCGGCGAAGCCGAAGGACGGATGGAGGAGGTCTTTGCCGACTGGCAACAGGGCCGCCTCAAGCCAGTCTATGACTTCTTCGCGGCACCGCCATCGCCGGAGATCATCGGTCCGGCCCGGCGCAGCATCCTCCATCGCGATCTCTACAACTACAAGGGGATCCAGATGGTGGATCTCGTGCATGCCTCCCGGGGGTGCCGGTTCAACTGCTACCCCTGCTGCGTCAGCTACCTCGGGGGAAGGCGCTTTCGTCCGCGGCCCGTGGGCCGGGTCATCGAGGAGATGGCCGCGATCGACAACAACCGCCTCTTCATCGTGGACAACTCCCTGGCCCAGGACCGGGTGTGGGAAATCGATCTCTTCACCGAGATGATCCCGCTGAAGAAGAAGTGGTGCTGCCATCCGATCGAAGAAGATGACCGGGTGCTCGACCTGGCGGCGCAGGCCGGCGCTTGGTATGTTTACCAGGCCGTCTTCGACACCTCCGATCACATCCGCGAGCGGGTGAAGCGGTATCACGACCACGGCATCGCCGTGGAGGGAACGGTCCTGCTGGGGCTGGACAATCAAACGGAGGACGACATCCTGCGGCTCATCGATTTCCTGCTGGAGATCGGGCTGGACCTGGCCGAATTCACCGTGCTCACCCCTTTCCCCCACACCCGGACGTTCGACGATCTGGCGAAGGAAAAGCGGATTCTCAGCTTTGACTGGGACCAGTATACGGCCGACCGGGTGGTCTTCCAGCCGAGACACATGAGCCCGGCGCGTCTCCAGGAACTGCTCTCCTATGCCTGGGAAACCTTTTACCGGGAAGAGCCTCAGAATTACAAGATGTTCAAGCTCTTCAAGCGGGTGGTCGAGAGGGAGAAGGCGGACGGTACCTTCCGTCCCCGACGGCGGGATCTCCTCGTCAGTCGCTTCGGTCGGGAGGACCAATAGGTATCGGCCATCGGTTCGGCAGGGAACGACTCGCAATCTGCTGACGCTGAACTGCCATTGCCCGGGAGTCGCGCGACGTATTACCTTAGGCGCAAACAATGATTGATGGGAGGTATGGTATGGATTCCGTCGTTCATTTCGAGATGCCGTACGACAACCGGGTGCGCATGGCGAAGTTTTATGAAGCCGCGTTCGGTTGGCAGATGCAGATGCTGGACGAGAAGATGGGCAATTATGTCCTGGCGATGACCACTGAAACCGGTGAGAGCGGCCCCAAAAGACCGGGCGCGATCAATGGCGGCTTCTTCCCCAGGAAACCCGATTGGCCCGCACCATATCCGTCTGTCGTCATCGCCGTAGACGATCTCCGAAAATCCATCCGCAAAGTGATCGATGCCGGCGGCAAGCCGCTCGGTGAGCCGATGGAGATCCCCGGTGTGGGGCAGTATCTCTCCTTCATCGACACCGAGGGGAACCGGGTGAGCATGCTTCAGCCGAGTCCGCGCCAGGGGGCTGAACCCAAGACCACGGGATGATCATGCCCCATGACTGACTGTGCCAGATTGCACTCATGGCGAGGAACCGATTTCCGCCGGTGCACCGGGGAAGGGAATCCTCCTCGGACCGTCAGGCCAAAAACAGATCCTTGGTGGAAAAATTGGGCTCGCTGGTCAGATTGACCCCCAGACGCCTCAGCCCCGCTTCGTCGCCGGGAGTGGGCATATGGGTGATGTGCACTTCGCAGCCCCGGAGTTCTTTCAGTCTTTCCATGGCGAGTTGGGCCGCCGAATTGGTCGCCGCGCTGATGCTGAGCGCGATTAGCGTCTCCTCCAAGTCGAGACTGACCGATTTTTCATTGAGGATATCGGTCTTCATGTTTCTGACGGCGTCCGTGATGTAGGCGGGCAGCAGGGCGATCTTGCCGGGGACGCCGGCAAGGGACTTGATGGCATGAAGGATCAGGCTCGATGAGGCATGCATCAGCGCGGAATTGTTGCCCGTGACCAGGGAGCCGTCTTTGAGTTTGATCGCGGCGCCGCAATAGATGCCCTCGTTTCCCTTGTTCTGTTCCTGTGCGTCCCTGGCCGCTTTCCATGCCGGTGCGACGACGCGGCGATCCTCGGGATGAATGTTCATGTCATCGAGAAAGAGCTCCACTCTCTGGACCGTCTCCTTGTCTGCGAATCCCATGGCGTACTCGCAGCGGTAACGATAATACCGCCGGATCACCTCCTGCTCGGCTGCACGGCGGGTGACATCGTCGTTGGTGATGGCGAACCCCGCCTTGTTCACCCCCATGTCCGTCGGTGAACTGTAGAAGGAGTCGCCCCCCGTGATCTTTTCGAGAATCCGTTTGACGACCGGAAAAACCTCCACATCGCGGTTGTAATTCACCGCTTTTTCGTCGTAGGCCTCCAGGTGAAAGGGGTCGATCAGGTTGAAATCGCGGATATCCGCGGTGGCCGCTTCATAGGCCACGTTCACCGGGTGCCGGAGGGGCAGGTTCCAGATCGGGAAGGTTTCGAATTTGGCATACCCTGCTCTGACCCCCCGCCGGTATTCGTGATAAAGCTGAGACAGACAGGTGGCGAGTTTGCCGCTTCCCGGGCCGGGCCCGGTTACGATCACCAGGGGCTTGTCGGTTTCGATGTAGGTATTGGCGCCGTATCCCTCGTCGCTCACGATCGCTTCGACATCTGTCGGATAACCCCGGGTGAAGTGGTGGGTGTAAACCCGGATTCCCCTTCTCTCCAGCTTGTTCATGAAGAGTTGCGCCGAAGGCTGGTGGTCGAACCGCGTGATCACGACGCCCAGGACATTGATCCCCCAGTTCCGAAGATCGTCGATCAGCTTGAGGGCATCGGAATCGTAGGTGATGCCGAAGTCGGCGCGGATCTTCTTCCTCTCGATGTCTCCTGCGTAGATACAGAGCAGAATGTCGGCCTTCTCCTTGAGCTCCTGGATCAGCCGCATCTTGACGTTCGGGTCGTACCCGGGGAGGACGCGGGCCGCATGATAATCGTAAAGCAGCTTGCCCCCGAATTCGAGGTAGAGCTTGTTGTCGAACCGTTCAACCCTTTCGAGAATCTTGGCCGTTTGCTCGCGGATGTACTTTTCGTTGTCGAAACCGATCTCTTCCTGCATGGATGAGTGCCCCCCCGTTGCACGACAATTCGCTCGTTTGTCGGTTCATTCCGTAGTGCGGCGCGAATGATGAGCCCCGATGCGCCCCCCGAACTGGCGAGCGGGAATATAGATCAAACGGATTCCCATGTCAAAAGATAAGAAACTCTGCTTTCACTTGACAATTGAACACATAAGCAGGATATCTTCCTTCCTGCAAGGAAGCGGCATCGGTCGGAAACCGGTGAACGTGATCACGTTCAGTCCTCGGGAGAAGACGTGGGAAAAGACGAAAAACAGAAAGAGATTCGTGAGGTGGTCATCGGAGAGGGGCCGGTATCTCTCGGCGGAATCGTCGCCGTGGCCAGGAGGGGCATTCCCGTCCGGATCAGCGGGGACGAGGGTTTTCGAGAAAGAATGGAAGGGGCCCGCAGGCGTGTGTACGCGGCCATCGAAGCCGACCTTCCCGTGTACGGCGTGACCACCGGGTACGGAAAATCATGCGGAAACAGGCTCAAGAAAGGGTCGGTCCTGAACGGCGGCGCAGACCTGATGCGCTTTCACGGCTGCGGCACGGGCGAGCCTCTGGGTGTCGAGGAGACGCGGGCGGCCATGATCTGCAGGATGCTCTGCCTGGCGCGCGGCTATTCGGGCGTTTCGATTGCGCTCCTGGACCATCTTGCCGCGTTTCTCAACACCGGGATCACCCCGATCGTGCCCTGTGAAGGTTCGGTCGGCGCCTCCGGGGACCTGACGCCCCTCTCCTACATCCTGGCTGCGCTGGCCGGCGAACGCGAGGTGCGGTACGGCGGAAAGCGGATGCCGGCCGAAAGGGCATTGCGGATGGCGAAAATGAAGCCTTACCGCTTCGGACCGAAGGAGCCGCTCGCGCTGATCAACGGGACGTCCGTGATGACCGGGATCGCCGCGGTCAACCTCGACCGGGCGTGTCACCTTCTGGAGGCGGCGAGCGGCGCCTCGGCGCTCTCCGTCCATGCGCTCCTGGGCAAGGCCGACCACTACCATCGTGCGATCGGCGAGGCCAAGCCTTTCCCGGGTCAGATCCATGTCGCCGGCCGGATCCGGCAACTCTTGACCACCCGGGGGGCAAGAAAGGGACTGGAGGCTGAGGGTCCGGAGGCTCTCCAGGATCCCTATTCCCTGCGCTGCGCACCGCAGATCCTGGGGGTGCTGTGCGACGCCCTTGTGTGGATCCGGACGTGGGTCGAGATCGAGGCGAATAGCGCCAACGACAATCCCCTCTTTGCCGAGGCGCTGGATCGTCCCCTGACCGGCGGCAACTTCTATGGCGGCCATATCGCCTTCGCGATGGATGCTCTGAAGGCGGCTCTGGCGTCGGCGGCCGACATGGCCGACCGGCAGGTGGCGCTCCTGGTCAACCCCAATGTCAACCGGGGGCTGCCCGCCGATCTCGTCCGGGTGACCGGAGAGGCAAGCCTCCGCCGCCACGGGTTCAAGGCCATGTCAATCACGGCTTCTGCCTTGACCGCGGAAGCGCTCAAGGCGACCATGCCCGCCGCCTCCTTCTCCCGGTCGACCGAATCGCACAACCAGGACAAGGTGAGCATGGGGACGATCGCGGCGCGGGATGCATCCCGCGTCTGCACCCTCGCGGAGCGGGTTGCGGCCATCCATCTGCTGGCAGCGGCCCAGGCCTGCGAAATCCGGGGACGCCTGGAGAGCCGTCCCCGTCTGGAGCAGTGGGTCGCGGAACTGCGCCGGATCGCGTCACCGACGCTCGAAGACCGGCCCATGGATGCCGACATCGAAGCGGTGGCCCGCGAGATTTCCGAAAACGGCTTCCCGAAGGAGGGCGAATGGAATCGCTGACCTTCAAGAGCCACGAAGTGAGGATGAAGGTGCCGTTTTTCGATGCCGACCCGATGCAGATCGTCTGGCACGGCAACTATCTGAAGTATTTCGATATCGCCCGTTCCGAACTCTTCGACGCGCTCGGGATCGATCTCTTCGCGTTTCATGAGCGGACGCGGTACATTTTTCCCATCATCCGGAGCGCCGTCAAACATATCCATCCCCTTCGCTGCGGAGATGAATTCATCTGTAAGGCCACCGTGAAGGATGCCCGGTCCAAGATTGTCGTCGCCTTCGAGATCCGCCTCGTTGCCGGCGGAACGATCTGCGCCCGGGGGACGACGGAACAGGCCTGTGTGCTCACCCCGGAGATGGAGATGGTCTACACGATTCCGGAAGAGATCAGCCGGGCGCTGGGGTTCTGAAGATGGAGAGCCCTTTTCCTCAGGCCTTGACGGCGGGTTTCGAACGGGTTGCCGCCTGGGCGGACCTGCTGGACGAGATCAACGTCTTCCCCGTGGCCGACGGCGATACGGGACGGAACCTCGTGGCCAGCCTCTCGCCCCTCAGACAGCAGACCCTGGGCAGGGAGCGGATTGCCCGGGAGCTGCTGCTCTCCGCGCGGGGGAATTCCGGGAACATTGCCGCCCGTTTTTTTTCGGGTCTCCTCACGGCCGACTCGGCCGAGGCTCTCCCCAACGCCGTGCGGCAGGGGCGTGATCGGGCGTGGATGGCGGTGAACGACCCGAAACCGGGTACGATGCTGACCGTCTTCGATGCGCTCGCCGACGCGATGGCTGAGAGTCCGGCAACCTTCGACGGGCCCTGGCGGGAGCGCGTGCTTAGGAAACTCGAAGAAGCCGTGCTTTCGA
>JAJFTY010000137.1 GCA_021372695.1 Deltaproteobacteria bacterium | reverse complement strand
ATGGTTATGATTCGAAAGGACGGATGTCAGTCAAAATTGCCAGACGCTCTCTTTCAGGCAGGATGCTGGCACACCCAGAGACAGAGGGCCAGATCTCTTGCTCTTGCACCTTTCATCCCGTACACAATGACTCAGCCGGGCCACGCAAACCTCACTTTGCATTTGAAGTGCACTCACTGCGTTATGCCGCTGTTTGCCGATCCCGGAAGCGAGATCGCTCACACCAAACGGGATGTTTCGTCGGGACCATTGACCGCCATCCTGCGCCCGGACACACCCCGGAAACACACCCATCCTGAAATTTTATGCACGCTGGATGAACACTTATCTATACGATCTCATTAAGATGCTGCCGACGGCGCCGATCATTTTAGCCCCCGCGTTGCTCCGCCGATTCTCTGGCGAATTGGCCTCGTTTCCCTCCGCTGATCCTCCGGATTCACACCGGTTTCTTTTTGTTCTTCACCGCCCGGGGGATGGCCTCGTCCAGGGTCTCCTTCATGTAATTCATGGACTCGATGATCATGGTCCGGTCCGCTTCCGTGAAGTCGGGAAATTCCAGGTCGCCGATTTTGGCGGCCGTGATGCCGATCGTATTGACGATGGACTCCGCCCTGGTCCGCTTCCGCTGCGTGGCGGCTGCGGCATCGGCGGTCTCCTTGGCGGCGATCCTGGCCTGCTGATCCTGGTATTTCTGGAATTGCGTCAGCATGCTCCGTTCCTGCCTCTTCTGGGCGATCTCGACAAGGACGTTCCTGGGGACGGTGGGATCCTGGCGGCATTTATCCCGGATCTCCTTGGGGAGCCTGTTGAGCGAGAGAGACCTTGAGATCGAGGACTGGGCTTTGCCGATGACGGTCGCCAGTTGCTCCTGCTGGTAGGCGTGTTCGTCCATCAGGCGCTGGAGGGCCTCGGCCTCCTCCACGGGGTTGAGATCCTGGCGGAGGAGGTTCTCCACGAGCGCGATCTCGGCGCAGTTCCCGCCGTCGATGAAGATGGCCGGGACCGCAGCAACGCCCGCCAGGCGTGCCGCAGCGCAGCGCCTCTCGCCGGCGACGGCGTAGACGAGGCCGGTCGCCGGGTCCTGGCGGCAGACGATGGGTTCGATGATCCCCATCTGCCTGATGGAGGCGGTCAGCTCCTCCAGGGCTGCGGGGTCCATGTACTTACGGGGCTGGCCGGGGTCGGGCTGAATCTCGGCCAGAGGCACCATGTGGAGTTGGTTCTTCTCGTATGTCGCCATGAGCAGTTCCTCCTTTCAGTGATGAAAGAAAAACACCGTCGGGCACGACAGAGGATGAAATCACTCCCAGCCAGCCCTCCTCCGTCGAGGGGGAGGCGGGGCGGCTGTCGACCGCAAAGATCCGGGATCTACTTCAGCCCGCTGGGGGCGCGGAGAGGGAAGAGAGGAGAGAATGTGTGTGAGGACAGCAGTTGAACGCGAACGATTTCGGAAAGGTCCCTGGCTCGGACCATACAGAAGAACCGCAGCGATATCAAGGAAAAAAGCATCGGCCGGTCGCGGCCGGCCTGCATTGCTGCAACGGCTGCCGCATCGGCCCCTCAGGGTTTGAACGCTTCGACCAGTCCATCCATCTGCTCTCCGGTCTTGAGGAGGCGCACCCTGACGAATCCCGCCTCTTCGAGCCCGGCTTTGATCTCACCGAAGGTGTAGGTGGAGCCCCCGTCCGTGTTGACGAGCATGTTCACGGCGAAGATCGCCCCGGCCACGGGCTCGGTGCGGTCGGGTCCCATCACGTGATCGCGGATAACGATCCGGCCGCCCGGCACCAGGGCGCGCCACACCTTCCGGAACAGCGCGACGTTTTCCGCGGGGCTGTTCTGGTGGATGATGGCGGACAAGAGCGCCAGGTCGTGCCCGCCGGGAAGCTCGTCTGCGTAAAAGTCCCCGGCCGCGAGCGTGACCCGGTCGGCCATTCCCGCCGCGGCCAGACGCCTGCGAGCGATGGGGATGACGGCGGGCCGGTCGAAAAGCGTTGCCCTCATCTCCGGGGCGCTCTCGAGAAATGCGATGGTATAGGTGCCCGAGGCGCCGCCCACGTCAAGCAGATTCCTTGCCGCGCCCGGCCGGACCGCGGTCACGATCTTCCGCGCCAGGGGCATGCCGACCGCGTGCATGGCCCCGATGAAGGCGTTCAGCTCTTCGGCGTCATGGGCGGCGGAGGCCGGGGCTTCGGCCGGAGCCTCCCCCTGGACGATGGTCGTCAGGTGGGACCATCTCTCCCACAGGTGGGCCGCATGGAGGACCATGGGCAGGACCGAATGGGGGTCCTTGTCGGTCAGGAACGGCGCCGCATCTGGGGGTGTCACGTACCGGTCTCCCTTCTTGGAGAGCAGACCCATGGCCGCCAGGGCGTCGAGCAGGATGGCGAGTCTCCGCGGATCGGCGTTCAGACCGGCGGAGATCTCCCTGGCCGTCGAGGTTGTGCCGTCCAGGCGGGTGAAGAGATCGAGCTCGGCCGCAGAGAGGATAATCCGGCTCTCCATGAACTGCCGGGCAAGCTTCAGAAAGGCTTCGGGACGGTGATCGGGTTCCATGTGCGCCTCCCAAATCGTTGGAACCTTATCTCGTCGGGCATGACAGACCGACGGTTCTTTCGCCGGCGCAGCAGGCTGCGGGGAATCGGTCTCCCCGGCCCGGTGGAGGGGGCTCGCCGGAATGACGACTTTGACGTATCCTGTTGCCGGAGCGGTAAACAACAGTGATTTCGGGGTGGTTCTTGTGGAAGACCATACCGAAAAATCGGAGTGCCATCAAGGGAAATATCCGCAATTGAACTTCCACCCGGGGCCGTTTTGCGGTAATAGAGGCTGGACCCGGGGCAGGCAAAGTCTCTCTCCTGCCCGATCTTGGGCAGCGGAGGCCTCAAACCATGCAGATCAAAAGTGCGCAGGAGCTTCAGGAACTTGCAACCGCCATCTTCAAGGCCGCCGGGGCCACGGCGGAGAACGCCGAAGGGGTCGTTTCGTCGCTGATCTCGGCCAACCTGGCGGGCCATGACTCGCACGGCGTGATGCGGATTCCGAGCTACGTCGAGGACATTCACAACGGCCGCATCCGGCCCGCAGCCGCCCCCTTCGTCACCCGGGAAAGGCCCGCGGCGGCGATCATCGACTGCGCCGCGACGTTCGGCCAACTGGGGGCCCGCCTGACCGCCGAGACCGCGGTCCGCAAGACCCGGGAGGCCGGCATGGGAGGCGCCGCGCTCTTCCGCGCCAATCACACCGGCCGGATCGGCGAGTGGGCCGAGCTGGGCGCGAGCCAGGGCATGATCACCCTGGTGACCGCCTCCGGACCCTTTGTGCGCCTGGTGGCCCCGTTCGGCGGGAGGGACAGGTCGCTCGGCACCAACCCGATCGCCTGGGCCGTGCCCCGGCCGGGGGGCCGGCCGCCGATCCTGCTCGACTTCGCGACCAGCGCCGCGGCCCAGGGCAAGCTGATGGTGGCCCGCGCCAAGCACGAGACGGTCCCGCCGGGCTGGATTCTCGACGCGGAAGGCCGCTCCACGACCGATGTGGAGGACTACTTTGGCGGCGGCGTGCTGCTGCCGTTTGCCGGCCACAAGGGTTATGCGCTCTCCGTGATCGTCGAGCTCATGGCCGTTGGCCTGAGCGGCGGCGACGCCGTGCCGAAGACCGAAAGGGGGAGCTGCCTTTTCGTCGCCTGTTTCGATCCCGGCGCCTTCCGGCCGGAGGAGCTCTTCGGCGAGAGCGTCGAACGCGTCGCGGGCCGCCTCAAGGCGGTCAAGCCGGCCGCCGGCTTCGACGAGGTGCTGCTGCCCGGCGAGCCGGAGGCGCGCGCCCGGGAGGAGCGACTGCGTCAGGGCATCCCGCTGCCCGATGATACCTGGAAGGCGATCTGCCGGGTCGCGAACGATCTGGCCATCGCGGCCGGATGATTGCGCGGAGCCGGTTGAAATCAGGTTCGGCCGGTTCCTGCATACTCCTGAAATCCGCATTTGATGTATTCTCGGAAAATATTGTGGCTTTGAAATAATAACGTGGTATTTTCGGACCATGGCATGGATGGGTACGTTCAAAACTCTCCGGAGGATTAGACATGTCAGACCCCCTTCGAATCCTTATTCTGGAAGATAACCCCGCTGACGCCGAGTTGGTTCAATTTGAATTGCAGGAAGCGAGTCTGGTCTTTACCTCGAAAGTGGTGATGACTGAAAATGAGTATGTCGAAGCGATTCGTGATCATTGTCCCGATCTTATCCTATCCGACTACGACCTTCCCAAATATACCGGTGCCCTGGCGTTGGCCGAGGCGAAAAAAAGATGCCCGGACACCCCCTTCATCCTGGTCACGGGCGCGGTGACGGAGGACCGTGCCATAGACATCCTGACCCAGGGGGCCAAGGACTACGTTCTGAAGACTAGGCTGGAGCAGCGGCTGGTGCCCGCCGTCAGGAGAGCCCTCGCCGAAGCGGAGGAACACCGGGCACGCAGCCAGGCCGAGGCCGAACTCCGTGAAGCCCACGGAACCCTGGAGGAGAGGGTCAAAATCAGGACTGCGGAGCTGCAGGAGCAGATCGAGACACGGAAGAGGACGGAGGAGGCACTCCGGGACAGCGAGGAACGGCAGCGTCTTGTGCTCCAGGCAAGTTCCATGGGAACTTTTGAGGTTGACCTGCTGACGGGTGAAGGGCAGTGGAACGCAACCGAGTTTGAACTGCTCGGGCTCAAACCCGGTGACGTCAAAGCAAGCCCCGACGCATTCTTTCGTTTCGTTCACCCCGACGATGTTGAGCGGTTGCGGAATCAGTGGGCCGAAGCGCTGCGAAGCGGCAAATTGGATGCCGAGTTTCGGATCGTACGCGCCGATGGACAGGAGCGTTGGCTGGCAGGGAAGGGCCAATTCTTCTCCGATGGCAAGCCGGAGGGGAACGATTCGGGAACAAGAGGGGAACCCCTTCGGTTCATGGGTGTGAACTTCGACATTACGGGCCGCAGGAAGGCGGAAGAGGCCGTGGCCGCAGTTCACAGGCATGTCCAGAGCATCATCGACAACTCGACGGCTATTATCTACGCCTTCGATCTGGAAGGGCGCTTTGTGATGGCGAATGCAGCCGTTGCAGAGTTGCTCAACTCAACGCCGGAGCAGATGATCGGAAAGAGACGGCACGATTTCATGCCCAAGGATGACGCAGACTGGCACGAGGCAAATGACCGTCAGGCCATCGAGGCGGGGAGGGCGCTGGAGTTCGAGGAGTACAGCCAGCTCAAGGACCGCTCGATTACATGGTTTACGACAAAGTTTCCGCTTCGCGACGCGGAGGGCAGGATATATGGGGTCGCCGGCATCTCCGCTGACGTCTCGGAGCGGAAGCAGGCTCAGGAGATGTTGCGGGAGAGCGAGGAGCGATATCGCGGCGTGGTGGAGAACACAACGGCCATCATCCTCCGCCTCGATCCCCGGGGCGTCATCACCTTTGCCAACAGCCGGGCCCTGGAGTTCTTCGGCTACACGGCGGACGAGCTGATCGGCAGGCACAACGTCGGCTCGATCGTCCCCGGCCGCGAAAGCTCGGGCCGCGATCTTGCGGCGATGGTCGACCAGATCGTGGCTTACCCCGACAGATTCCACTCGAACGCCAATGAAAACATCTGCAGGGACGGCCGGCGTGTGTGGCTGGACTGGACAAACTCCGGCATTTACATGGCCGACGGCCGTCTGAAGGAGCTCCTGTGCGTCGGGATCGACGCGACGGTCCGCAAGCAGGCAGAGGAGGCCCTCAAACTGAATGCGGCGATCATGGAGACCGTGGCAGAAGGCATCTTTCTGATTGGATTGGATGACAACATCATCAAGTGGACGAATCGCAAATTCGAACAACTATTCGGATATGGCCCCGGCGAAATGGTCGGGATGCACGTCGATAAGGTCAATGCTCCGACAGACCGAACCCCTACAGAAGCCAGAATCTCGATTGTGGAGGTCCTCCGGCAGGCCGGGGAATGGCACGGAGAGATCGAGAATATCAAGAAGGATGGAACGCATTTTTGGTGCCGTATCCATGTCTCTCTCTTCAACCACCCTGATTTCGGAGCAGTGATGGTTTCGGCACACACCGACATTACCGAGCGCAAGCGTGCCGAGGAGGCGGTCAGCCGGAGCCAGAAGACGTTTTGCGAGCTGGTTGAGCGCTCCCCGTTCGGCACCTACGTCATTGATTCCCGGTTTCGCATCGCGCAGATGAACGCCGCTTCGCAAGATGGAGCCTTTCGGAACGTGCGGCCCGTGATCGGACGCGATTTTGCCGAAGCCATGCGCACCCTCTGGCCCGAACCGGTCGCCGCGGAAATCATCGCTGTCTTCCGCCACACCCTCGATACCGGCGAGCCGTATTACTCGCCGCGGTTCGTCAACCCGCGCCACGACGTTGAAACCGTCGAATCCTACGAGTGGGAGCTCCATCGCATGACACTTCCGGACGGGCAATACGGCGTCATCTGCTATTACTTTGATTCAACGAACCTGCGAGAGGCCGAGAGGGCGTTGCACGAGAGTGAGCAGAAGTATCGGAACCTGGTTCAGCAAGCGCCAACGGGCATATACGACATCGATTTTACCACGGGGCGTTTCACGGAAGTCAACGACGCCATGTGCAAGATCCTCGGTTATACACGCGACGAACTCCTGGCCATGACGCCTTCCAACATCCTCGATGAGGAAGGAAAGGCCCTCTTTGCGTCGCGTATCCGCCGCGCCCAGTCCGGGGAGCCACTCGACGAGGCCGTCGAGTACCGGGTGCGGACCAAAGAAGGCCGCATCATATGGTCGCTTTTGAACACCACGTTCCACTGGGACGGCGGCAAGCTCGCCGGGGCGACGGTGGTCGCCCACGACATCACCGAGAGAAGAAGGGCGGAGGAGGCTTTGCGGGAGAGCGAAGCGCATTTTCGTTCGGTGTTGGACAATTCCCGAGATGTCATCTATCGCCTGAACCTGCAGACCGGCCGTTTCGAGTACATCAGCCCGGCAGCTGAGGCCGTTGTCGGTTTTTCACCGGATGAATTGATGGCGTTGGATAGCGAGGCGGCGCTGGCGATGATTCACCCCGACGATGTGCCGGCGATGCGGGCGGCGTTGGCGCGCCTGGAGGAGACCGGCCAAACAGAGATTGAATACCGTCAGCGGACCAAGCGTGGCGATTATCGGCTGCTTTCCAATCACATGTGTCTGACCAGGGACGACGCCGGTCGTCCGCTCTATCGGGACGGCAGCATGCGCGACTTCACCGAACGTAAGCGGATGGAGGAAGAATTACGGCTGACGGCGGACACATTCGAGAAAGCCTTTCATGGAAATGTCGCAGCGATGGCCATGTCCCGTTTGGAGGATGGAAGTATCCTCGAAGTCAATGATCGCTGGCTGGAACTGACCGGTTACGGCCGTGAGGAGATCCTTGGGAAAGGTAGCGTGGCACTCGGATTGTGGAAGAATCCCGCGGACCGGGACGCAATCGCTCGCGAAGTGCGGCAGCACGGCACCATCCTTGGCCGGGAGTACGAATGCATTCGCAAGGATGGCCGGGAGTGGACAGCCCTCTTCTCAGCCCAGGTCATCACCCTGCGGGGGGAGCGGGTACTGATCACTTCCGCAGAGGATATCAGTGAGATCAAGCGGGCGGAAGAGGGTCGAAAGGAAAAAACGAAACAACTGGAAGACGCCAACAGGGAACTTGAAAGCTTCAGCTATTCCGTTTCCCACGACCTGCGTGCGCCGCTGCGGGCCATCGACGGTTATTCGCGGATGATCCTTACAAAACAGGGGGAGAACCTCGACGAGGAAACCCGGCAGCGCCTGCAAATGATCAAGGACAACACAGAGAAGATGGGTCGGCTCATCGATGATCTGCTGGCTCTCTCCCGTCTCGGCAGCCTGGCTGTGACCAAGAAGGAGCTCAACATGGAGAGACTCGTCAGCGAGGTCTGGTCGGAGCTGCTGGCGATGCATCCCGGCCGGAAGATGACCCTGAAAAATGGCCCCATGCCGATGGCTTGGGGTGATCGTTCTCTGATCTGGCAGGTTTACAGCAATTTGCTGGACAACGCGGCGAAATTTACCCGCGGTAGAGAGAGTGCCCTGATCGAAACGGGAGGCTTTGTCCGGAATGGCGAGATGATCTATTACGTGCGCGACAACGGCGTCGGATTCGATATGCAATACCACGACAGGTTATTCGGTGCCTTTCCGCGTCTCCACAGCGAAGAAGAATATAAAGGAACGGGGATCGGCCTCGCGCTGGTCAAGCGTATCATCGAGCGGCATGACGGAAAGGTCTGGGCAGAGGGGGAGGAGGACGAAGGGGCGACGTTCTACTTTACCCTTCCGATCTCGTAAGGATGATGTTTTCGCCGGCGGCGCCTCGGCGGCGGGCAGGGTCATAGCCGAAACAGGCCGGAACCCCGAGGAGGCTTTCCGCGAAGCCGTCAATCCTGGAATCCGGTTGTGTAGAGGTGATAGTACCTTCCGCGAGCTGCAAGCAGTTCCGCATGCGTTCCCTGCTCGACGATCCGTCCGCCGTGGATCACCACGACGCTGTCCGCCCGGGTGATCGTGGAGAGGCGGTGGGCGATGACGAACGTCGTCCTTCCCTGGAACAGCCGGAGCAGGGCGTTCTGGATGACCTGCTCGGTCTGCGTGTCCACGGAGGAGGTGGCCTCGTCCAGTACGAAGATCGCCGGGTCTGAGATCAGCGCCCGCGCAAAGGAGATCAGCTGCTTCTGCCCGGTGGACAGCCTGCCGCCGCCCTCGCCCACGTCGGTGTCGTAGCCCTTTTCGAACTTCAGGATGAACCCTTCGGCGTCCACCATGCGGGCGGCGCGCTCCACTTCCTCGTCGGTGGCGGAAAGCCTGCCATAGCGAATGTT
>JAJFTY010000135.1 GCA_021372695.1 Deltaproteobacteria bacterium | reverse complement strand
CCATTTGGCCGCCTCGTATCTGTCCCAACCGTCTTGGTCAGCCAGAACCATCTCAACGACGTCGTAGCCAAGGTGGCCGAAAGACGCGAGAAGTCCCGGAAGCATGAGAAAGTCGGAGATTGAGTGGGCAAGACACCCTTTGGCAACATCTTCCGTCGGCGGTAACTGCCGCCAGTAGGGCTCGCCGATGAGGATGATCCCTCCGGGGTGGAGGCTCTGCGCCAGAAGTTCGATAGTCCCGCTGACGCCCCCGCCGATCCACGTGGCGCCGAGACAGGCTGCCACACCAGCCTTTTCGTCAGAGACGTAGCCGGCAGCATCGCCATGGATGAACTTGACTTGATCGGCGACACCGAGTTCTTCAGCGCGGAGTCTCGCTTGCTCGGTGAACAACTGGCTCATGTCGATGCCGGTGCCGATGACCCTGTAATCGCGTGCCCAAGTGCACAGCATCTCCCCCGAACCGCTGCCGAGGTCGAGCACCCGGGTCCCCCTTTCCAGACGCAGCGCCGCGCCGAGAGTGGCGAGCTTTTCGGGTGTGAACGGGTTATGGATGCGGTGAGCACTTTCGGTGATGTTGAAGATCCGTGGAATGTCCAATGCAGCAAGTCTCCTTTCTGGTGTTAATCGATTCGGTCACTGCCTAACGAAAAGGTCAGCGACGGGAGCCAGCCGCCGATGACGTTCGATTTGTCTCTGAGCGAATCGGCTGGCTCCCGTTCGCTGCACCTACTCGTTAGCCGGCCGGTGAATTGCCCACCAGGTTTGAATCCGCTGGTTCCGTGCCTCGATGAAGCGAATAGCCAGTTCTCGATACGCGAGGTACACAGGTATGCTATTCGGTACTGGCGCCGAGTTGAAGTCCTCGAATGGTGAGAAGAACTTCACCGCCGAGCAATCGTCGGCGACCAAGTCCTGTAGAAGAAAAAACTCAACGTAACCTCGGAAATCGCCAAATAGCCGGAAGTAGTCCGCGTATGTCGCGAGTGTAGTAGTCAAAGGACTGGTTTGGTTGAGGTAGTACCTCCGAATGCACTCAACCGTGAAATCGAACCGGTCCTTGATCCGTGGATGAAACCCGCGTGCACCGTTGATTGTCATTTGGCGGCCCACGCGATTTCCGGGAAACAACATCATGCCGCCAATCGTGTAGCTCTTTCTTACGAGAGTCGCCACCTCTTCAGGGATTTGCTCGATGACATGGGATATCCGAGCCTCTTTCCTGAAATCGGGAATCACTGTATCGCTAGCCAACCGGAACTCGCCCAATTGAGAGCAGTGATGCAGGTAGATGCCGGGCGTGGTATCCACGAGATCGAACATCACACCGGCCGGTAGCGGCTTGCTCCACAGAAGCTTGTGGTACCGACGGAGCGTAGGACTCAAGGCGTCCGGGTCTTTTCCCTGTGGCGTGTCCGACCGGAAGTCGAAGGTAATATCTATCAATTTATTGGTATCCATGGCGCATTCTTTCCGATGTTGTTGTCATGTCTGGCTAACGGGTGCGAGATGAGCCGAACCCCGATCATTTGGCGCTGGAGATGCAGCCTAGTGCAGCTCCAGTGCCAAATGATGAAGGCGGAGCCACCGTGGGCGGTGCGGCTCCATTGATGGTTCGCGCAGCCACAGGCGACGCGAACGTTCCGCATAACCGGCTGACAATGGAGCGCAGTGGAGTCGCCAGTCCGGGTTAATGCGGTTGTTAGGAGTTTTTAATAAACTCTGGGTAAAGTTTCTTCATACATTTTGGGCATATGCTGTGACTGAAATCAGCCTGAGGATTCTGAATGAGGTAATGCTCAATAGGATGCCAATTGTCTTTTTTGTCCCTGATGCTCTTGCAGTGTGAACATATTGGCACAATACCACGTAGGGCTTGCAGCTCCATCAAATAGTCTGTTAGTCGTTTGTTTTCATCTCCCAGCATTTGGCTCATATAGATCATTTCAAGATGTGACTCTATAAAGTCACGGAATTTCACCATCAGAACTTCCACTGTTTTTAAATATTCATTTGTTTTGTTATCCAGAATACAAATAGTCCCAAACGGTTTTTTGCTTGGTAAGAGAATGGGAAAGCCCAAATAGGAGATCATGTTCAGCTTGGTGTCAGGGTTGTTTTTCCATTTCTCATCTGCCAAGGCGTCAGGAACGAGAAGCCTGTCTTGTGTCTTGATCACCGTTTCACAATACAGACCGGAGCCAAATAACTCTTGCTTGTCTCCGGGATGGTAAGGGTTCCCTTTACTTTCGCTCGAAACAAAGACCTCTATGTCATGATCTCTAAGTCGCATAATCAGTGCGGCAGGGGTTTTAGCTATTTCCGCAATTAGATTAACTATTTCCTGCCAGTTTTCCAAAAGGTTCTTTGTTATTTCAATTTCGTCTTGATTCTTAATCATTTTGTTGCTCCTAACGACGAGCTGAGCCGGAGCAGCCCAGCGGGCTGCGATCGGCTCTAGCGGCTGGTTGGGCCTTTTTGCCTCTGCCTTTGTCAATGGCTACATCTACTACGCTGTGCAAGATAGGATTCCTGTATAACTAACTATTTTGCCGGCGATCCAGTTTTCATAAGCGATCTGCAAACCCGTATTCCCAAGCCTGTCAAAACTATTTTGTGGGGCAAGTATTAATACAAACTTCGTATCCTTCTTTACACGCTCTTAGCGTTTCTGTTCTGAAACCTACTTGACCACCGCCAGAAATGCACGAAGAATAAGATGTCGAACACTGTCTTGCACAAGTGGGCTCGACTTTACTTACGTCGATATCTTTAATGCTGTATGCGCAGCCAGTCAATACGGATAAGGTAATGACAACAACTGGTAATAGAATTCTCACTAATGATCTCCTTTCAGATGCCACAGAATCCGTTTCCTTTATGGCCGAACATTGTGTAGACCGCCCAAAGGCGGCCTTAGATTGCCGCAATATGAATATCCCGGATTGCGCAAGACCATGGCATAAGATATGAACCCTGTCAAATCAAAAACATGGAAACGCATATTGATATAAGAATACCGCAACTGGTGATGGCAAATGAAGCTCTTTGATCAGGTCCGGAATGTTCTCCGGAAGCGGCACTATTCCATCCGCACCGAGCATGCCTATGTAGACTGGATCAAACGATACATTTTCTTCCACGATAAGCGAGGGCCGCGGGTTTTGTCAAACCGGTCAGCCCCCACACCTTCCGCCACAGCTTCGCGACCCATCTCCTGGAGGCAGGCTACGACATCCGGACGGTCCAGGAGTTGCTCGGCCACAAGGATGTGTCCACGACGATGATCTACACCGATGTGATGAAGCGGGGGCGGGATGGGCGTCAAGAGCCCCCTGGCCCCTCTCACGTGAACGGCCGGCGGAGTCAGCGCGCTCTCCGGCCCGATCTTGCGGACCGTACCGCTGCGGAACATCGGTGACGCTTCATCAATGTAAGATACCGAATCGAATGAAATAATCACTTTTCTGATGAGTCCGCACGACAACCTTTGACAAATCCCATGGCAGGCGTGATAAGATCACAAAAAACGAAAACCGTGTCCCCAACGGCCGGCAGCGCCGGCCTGAAAGATAGCTTCATGGAACAGCCATTCGGAAAAGAATCTCCTGAGACCGATCGGGGCGACCGGATCGATTACCGGGTCCGGACCTCGACCCGGGCGCGCAGCGTCCGCCTCACCCTCTCGCCCCGGGAGGGGCTGACGGTCGTGGTTCCGCATAAATTCGACCTCGGCCGTGTACCGGCGATCGTGGAGAAGAAGAGAAGCTGGATCGAAGGCCACCTGCGGCGGTTTGCGGAGGCTGCCCTGGCCGAAGCCCGAAGCGGCGCGGGCGCGGAAGCCGCTTCCGCCCGCCGGCTCGCCGCCGAACTGCCGGAGACTCTGGATCTCCCGGCCCTCGGGGAGTCCTGGCGGATCGACTACCGGCGGACGACGACGCGGTATGTCGGCGTGATGGTCGACGGACCGGGCCAGCTTGCCGTCTACGGCGCCGTCAGCGACTACGATGCCTGCCGTGAGGCGCTGAAAGGCTGGCTGCGCCTCCGGACGCGCGAGGAGCTGGTCCCGTGGCTGGAGCGCCTCGCCCGGAAGGGCGGCTTCAAATTCAGGGAGGCCCAGATCAAGGGGCAGAAGACGCGCTGGGCGAGCTGTTCGTCGAAGGGGACGATCAACCTCAGCTTCAAGCTGCTCTTCCTGGAGCGCGAATGGGTCCGCTGCGTCCTCATGCACGAGCTCTGCCACACGGTCTACATGAACCACTCCCCCCGGTTCTGGACACTCCTGAGCACGTTTGAGCCCGAATGCCGGGCCATTCACAGGAAGATGCGCGACGGTTGGAAGCGGGTCCCGGCCTGGGTGGAGGAGAGGGCAGGGGGATGAGGCGCGACCGGCTTTCGGGTGGGTGAGCGTTCGGATTGAAAAGGAGGGAAAGATGCTCGGCAGGGAAGAGATCATCGCCAAGGCGCAGGAGTGCGGTTTCGAGGATGCGGGCATCACCACGGCGGAGCCCTTCGACTCCCAGCGCACGCTCCTCGAAGGGATGCAGGAGGAGTACGGCCCGATCATCCGGGCGGGCCTGGACCTGATCGCCGGGACCGATCCCAAAAGCGTTCTCCCCGGGGCGAAGTCGATCATCGTGCTGATCGAACCCTATTTCCGGGAGGCCTTCCCGCCTCCGCTCGAGCGCCACTTCGGCCGCTGCTACCTCGACGACGACCGGATGATCGGGAACCGCCTGGGGAAAAGGGTCAAGGCCTTCCGCTCCTATCTCAGGGAGAACGGGATCGACTCCAAGGTTCCCTTCCACCTTCCCCACCGGCTCGCCGCGGCCCGGGCCGGCCTCGGGACGTTCGGCAAGAACTGCCTCTTCTACTCGCGGAAGGTGGCCGCCGGGGGCTCCTGGGTGCTGCCGATCGCGGTGGTCGTGGACCGGGAGTTCCCGCCGGACGCACCGACCCTCGAGATCGGCTGCCCGGACTGGTGCCGGAACGCCTGCATCGCCGCCTGCCCCACGGGGGCGCTGAAGGGCCCGCGGAAGCTCGACCCGCGCCGCTGCATCTCCTATCTCACCTACTTCGGCGGCGAGTTGACGCCGCGGGAACTGCGGGCGCCGATGGGGCTCTGCGTTTACGGCTGCGACCGCTGCCAGAACGTCTGCCCCCGGAACGCCCCCTGGCTTGCACGGGAGCTCAAAGCCAACGAGAAGGCGGCAGGGATGGTCGAAAATTTCCGGCTGGAGAAACTGCTGGGAATGGACAAGGCGTGGTTCACGGAGAAGATCTGGCCGCACATGTTCTACATGTCCGATGCGGACCTCTGGCGATGGAAGACGAACGTCGCCCGAGCCATGGGGAACACGCGGGACGAGGCCTACATTCCCCATCTGGCGGAGGCCTTCCGCCGGGAGGATGACGAACGGGTAAAGGCGATGGCCGCCTGGGCCCTCGGCCGGATCGACGGGCCGGAGGCGCGGCGGCTCCTGGCATCTTTCCTGCCGGAGAGCGCAGGCCTCGTCCGCGAGGAGATCAACGCCGCCCTGGAGGAGTCCTCGGCGAATTTTCGCCGGGCCTGATGGGAAGGCCCCCGTCTCTGCGGGGGCCCTCCCGACCCGTTTCATCCCGCGGCCGCCATGACGTGTCGTCCGGTCAGATGGCGACTCGATCCGCGGACCCTACAGTTTGATTCCTAACTCCCTGATCATGTCGCCGTAGTCCTTGGATGCCTGCTGCATGAAGGCCGCCCACTCCTTGGGACCGAGGTAGTTGACCGGCTGGCCGATCGAGGTCATGGTCTTCACAAAATCCTTGTCCTCGGAAACCTTCTTGAGGGTCGCGGCGAGGTAGTCGACGATCTCGGGCGGCGTGCCGTTCGGGACGGCCACACCCTTGACCGAGCCCCAGGTGGCGACGTCGATTCCCTGCTCCCGGAGGGTCGGGACATTCGGCAGGGCGGCGTCGCGCTTATCCAGGGCCACGCCGAGCGGCCGGAAGCGGCCCGATTTGATGTGCGGCCACACTTCCGAGGGATGGCCGCCGCCGATCACCAGATGCCCGCCGGCCAGGGCGGTCACCGCATCGGCGCCGCCGGTGAAGGGTACGGTGGTGATCGGGACGCCGCTCCGCTTGGAGATGGCCCTCATGACGATGTCCACGGCGCCGGCCGCGGTGGAGACGGCGGCGGTGATCTTGTTCCCCTGCCTGCCCCAGTCCAGCACCTCTTTGAGCGACTTGAACGGCGATTTTCCGCTGACGCTGACCACGACCGAATGGATGGACAGCCTCGCGACCGGGGTGACGTCCTTCAGGGGGTCATAGGGCATCTTCTGCAGGTGCGGCATCACCAGGTCGCAGCCGGAGCCGTAGGCCAGCAGGACGGTGTATCCGTCCGGCTTGGCGCGGACGACATATTCGGTTCCCTGGACCCCGCCGGCCCCCGGCTTGTCAACGATGAGCATCGGCTGGGGGCTGTACTTCTTCCAGAACTTTTCCACGGTGCGGCCCAGAACGTCGCTGGAGCCGCCGGCCGCGTAGGGAACGATGACCTGGATCGGCTTGGTCGGGTAATTCTCGGCGCCGAAGCAGAGGCCGCCGGCCATGAGTGCTGCGGCCAGCAGCAGGGCCAGGAACAGGGTAACTTTTCGCA
>JAJFTY010000087.1 GCA_021372695.1 Deltaproteobacteria bacterium | reverse complement strand
GCACCGTCACCATGCTGATAAACAAATCCGAAATGGGTCAAGGAGTCTACACGTCATTACCCATGCTGATCGCGGAGGAACTCGAGTGTGACTGGAAACAGATCAGGGTGGAGCCTGCCCCCGTTGCCGCGGTCTACAATAACCCCCTTACGGGCATGCAGATGACGGGGGGCAGCATGAGCGTTCGTACCGAATGGGAGCGTTTGCGTACCGTCGGCGCTGCCGCCAGGGAAATGCTGCTTCAGGCTGCGGCTGACATCTGGGGAGTCCCAAAGGCCCGTTGCCGCGCCGAGAATGGGACGGTATTTCACGACAGCGGAAAGAAGCTCTCCTATGGAGAACTTGCCGAAAAGGCGGCAGAGATGCCCGTTCCCGTGAAAGTTCCCCTCAAGGACCCCTCCGCCTTCACCATCATCGGAAAACCTGTGGCGCGCCTTGATGCGAAGACAAAGGTGGATGGCACCGCCGTCTTCGGCCTCGACGTGAAGATCCCTGGAATGCTCACTGCGGTTATCGAGCGGCCACCCTCCTTTGGCGGGACCGCCAGGAGTTTCGACGCGGCGAAGACATTGGCCGTTCCCGGCGTCATCGATGTGGTCAAGACCGGTTCGGGGGTGGCCGTCATCGCTGAAGGATTCTGGGCCGCCAGGAAAGGAAGGGAAGCGCTGGATATTGCCTGGGACGAAGGACCTCACATAGGGATCTCAACCGATGCTATTCGTCAGCACTACGCCGCGCTGGCCGAGAACATCGGGAAAGTGGCCCGTGACAAGGGCAATTTCGGCGCGGCCCTGGTATCGGCGGCACACAGACTCTCCGCCTCTTATGAAGTTCCCTACCTCGCCCATGCGAATATGGAACCCCTTAACTGCGTGATAGACCTCAAGGATGACAGGTGCGATATCTGGGTGGGCACACAGGCCCAGACGCTTCATCGTGCCGCCGCCGCCGCCGTTGTCGGCCTTAAGCCGGAACAGGTATTCCTCCACACCACCTATCTTGGTGGTGGTTTCGGGAGGCGGGGAAATCCGCACTCCGATTTTGTCCTCATGGCAGCCGAGGTAGCCCGGGCGATCAAGAAGCCCGTCAAGGTTGTCTGGACCCGCGAGGACGACATGAGGGGCGGATACTACCGTCCGTTCTGGTATTCCAGGTTTTCCGCAGGCATCGACAAATCGGGTGACCTGACCGCATGGCACCAGCGGCTCGTCGGACAATCCATCATGACAGGCACCGCCTACGCCCGACGGCTGATAAAGGACGGGGTTGACGCAACATCGGTGGACGGTGCTGCCGACATCCCCTACGAAATCCCCAATCTGCTGGTTGACCTTCACAGTCCCAGGGTCGGTGTGCCCGTCCAGTGGTGGCGCTCTGTCGGCCACTCACAGAACGGGTTCATGGTCGAGGGCTTCATGGATGAAGTAGCGCACGCGACGCGCAGGGACCCCTACCAATTCCGCCGTGCTCTTCTCAAAAACCATCCACGCCATATTGGCGTCCTCGATCTTGCCGCCCAAAAGGCCGGTTGGGGCAGCCCGCTGCCGTCAGGCCGCGCCCGGGGTATCGCGATGTGCGAATCGTACGGAAGTTTCGTCTGCGAGGTTGCTGAAGTTTCCGTTTCGCCGGACGGCATGGTGAGGGTCCATCGGGTGGTCTGCGCGGTAGACTGCGGCCGCGCGGTAAACCCCTCCACGATAGAGGCCCAGATGGAAGGCAGCATCGTCTTCGGCCTGTCTGCTGCCCTGCATGAGGCCATCACCCTTGAGGATGGCAGAGTCCGCCAAAGCAACTTCGACACCTATCCAATCCTGCGTATGGATGAGATGCCCGTCATAGAGGTTTATATCGTTGAGAGCAAGGAGGCTCCGGGCGGCGTAGGGGAACCGGGCGTGCCGCCCATAGCCCCCGCAGTCGCCAACGCCATTTTCAGCGCCACCGGCCGACGCATCCGACGGCTGCCGATAGGAACGGTGGATATGGAAAAAACGTCGGTGAAGCTCTGACAAATTTAACTCCCCGGCATCACTGAACATTCGCCGCAGGATCAGTGTATTTCGTAGACCGTCATGGCAAAATAAGCATAGCATATCATGGGCTTGTATAGATGAGCTCGCTGCAAAGGGTCGCTAAACGCGGGGAGAGATAGTCGAAATCTCTGATAAAACCAAATGACCACGTCATGACTCGAACATGCTGCACTTTGGTTATGAATCTAAAAATACCCCTTCCGAGTCTTGGATTAATTAGAAATAACTTGACATCATTTAAACAATCATTTTAGCATGTTTACATGTTCATTCTGTTCTACCAAACATCACTCAAAATCACCCGATAT